>DATEUF010000210.1:0-54890 GCA_035283325.1 Pyrinomonadaceae bacterium
CCCCTTCCAGGTTCCACCTCTGAATCCGAACAATTTGCGGCTGGATAAAGGACCGCCGCCAAATGAAGAGCGTCATCGCTTCACTTTCCACGCGGTCGTCGATATACCTTATGGATTCCAGCTTTCGCCGATCTACACGCTGGCGTCAGATGTGCCGTTTGACATTCGGTTGCCGCCCGATATTGACAACAGGCGCATCCCTGTTCTCCAGCGTAACGCAGGAGGCCGTACATTTCGCACTGGATCGGAGTTGAATGCCTTCATTAACGAGTTCAACTCCGGCCGTCCGGTCGCCAGCCGTCTGCCGTTGGTCAGGGACGATCTGAAATTGGGTGATTCATTTCAGTCGTTTGACCTCCGATTAACCAAGACCTTTCGCATTAGTGAGCATTTCAATATTCAAGGTATCGCCGAGGCCTTCAACCTGTTCAACGTCACAAACATTCGTGGCGTGAATAATGTGAACTTCTCCGGTTTCCAAAACACGCTTCTTCGCGACAGCCCGAATAGTGCAAATCCGGCGTTTTTGCGTTCGTCATCATTCGGGTCAGCAGTGCAGACTGCAGGGGGTGTCTTTGGTACGGGCGGCCCACGGGCTTTCCAGTTTGCGGTGCGCGTGAACTACTGATCTTAAAAGGCTGTTCGAGAGGGCAGAGAAGCAATTGGTCAAACTTATACTCTGAGCTACTTTGGTGGCGGATTCTTGGCAGATTCCCTAGACAGGTTGAAACCCTGGAAAGGCGGCGATATCATCTCGCTGTAACCAAATTCAGGACCCGACTTTTTATGGTTTCGCAGGAACTTGCCCTGCGTTCCCCGGAACCTCCAACCACAAAGGAGGTCAAAGATGCCAACGACAAAAGAGTTTTCCGTCCGCATGAACGATCAACCAGGCACTCTGGGAAAGATCTGCCAAGCGCTGGCGGATAGCCAAGTCAATATTCTAGCGTTCCAGTCGCTCCCATTTGAGGGAAAAAGCTTGGTTCGCTTCGTAGTGGATAATCCAAAAACCGCTAAGAGCGTTCTGGATAATCAGAAACTTTCCTACACAGAGACTGAAGTTGCCCAGGCAAAATTCCCACATCGTCCAGGCGAGTTGGCTCGGGCGACTTCACAGCTCGGCGACGCCAACATCAACATAAACTACGCGTATTCGGGTATCGATGCCGGTACGAAGACGCCGCTGTTGATTTTTGGCGTTGCGGAGGCGGGCCGCGCGGCGACTATTCTGGACAAAGCTGCAACCGCCGCCGCGGGAGCCTAACGTCTTTCGTTTTCTGAACTCGGAAACATATGGGTAGGATGATATGATCAACCTACCCATTCTCTTTTCCTCGACACCTTTACGAAAAAAGCTTAACCGGCCAGTCTAGTCTTCGGCTTCATGGTGAGGTATCCGCCTCTCTTGTAGTTTAGTGTGCTGTTCTGTGGTTTTTTGCCTTCGCTGTGTTCCTAACTTCCTCGTTCTTGCGCGAGTTTTCTTGAGTCCTTAGGTCGCGGCGAGCCAAATCATGTCGCTTAGGTCTCCACCCCGGAGATCGCGGAATGAAAGTCTGGCCGAACGAGCGCATCTCGGTTTGTCTTATTGACTATCGAATTAGTCGTCGCGCATTTCTTTTGTGGCGGCGAGTTCAGCCGTGCTGTGTTTTTCGTGTCTCCGTGGTGAGCTCGGCTGATGGGCCCTAAAACCTTTCGCCACTTGCCCGAATGAACTCCTCGGCTGATGCCGTTGTGTTATCATCGTCGCAAATCACAATTCCGTTCGATCAAGGGGCAGGCGATGAGAATTCTCGTCACCGGCGGAGCCGGTTATATTGGCAGTGTCGTCACCGAGGAACTGATAAGGGATGGCCATGAGGTTGTTGTTTACGACAACCTCGCTAAGGGACATCGAAATGCGCTGGTGCCTGGCGCCAGGTTGGTCCAGGCTGAGCTTCTCGATACAGAAACTCTGCGCACGACACTCGCCGACAATCAGATCACGGCCGTTATCCACATGGCCGCAGACTCTCTTGTCGGAGAATCGGTTGCACAGCCGGCAAAGTACTATCGCAATAATCTAGTAGCCGGGTTAGCGCTGCTCGACGACATGCTCGCGGCGGATGTCAAGCACATTGTCTTCTCTTCAACAGCTGCGACCTATGGAGAACCGGAGAAACAGCCGATTGAAGAGACGGATCCAACCAATCCTACCAACCCCTACGGCGAATCAAAACTGGCCTTTGAACACGCCATGCGTTGGTACGACCAGGCTTACAGCCTCCGTTATGCATCGCTCCGCTATTTCAACGCCGCAGGGGCAAGTGAATCGTGCGGTGAAGATCACGATCCAGAAACTCACCTTATTCCGATCGCTTTGCATGCAGCAGCGGGCACTCGTGACTACGTGGAAATCTACGGCGACGACTATCCAACTGAGGATGGCACGTGCGTCCGTGATTATATCCATGTGGTCGATTTGGCGCGCGCGCACATTCTGGCGCTCCACGCACTCGACCAGGGCAGTCGAATCTATAATCTCGGTTGCGGAGGAGCGGGTTATAGTGTGAGGCAGGTAATAGATGCGACGCGTCAGGTAACGGGGAAGGACGTTCGCTTGCGTGTTGGGCCGCGGCGGGCTGGCGATCCTGCTGTGTTGATCGCCAGCTCCGATAGAATCAAGCGCGACCTCGGCTGGCAACCGCGTTTCCAGGATTTGCACTTGATCATAGACTCTGCCTGGCATTGGTTACGGGCACATCCGAAGGGCTATCGATGACCAAAGAGCCTTTCTTCATGTCTTTTGGTGTGTTTTTAGTGGATCACCTTCTGTTGGCAAAAGGTTGATCCCGGAAATCACACGAAACGGCACGAAGGAAAAGCTTCTGTAACGCCCAATTTTCCGCTAGTCTTCTGGCCCTGGAAGGGTCAACGGGAGGCCGAGAGAGATGAACGATTCGAGAGGCCAGGCGATGAAAGAAAGCCAGGTCAAACGCACCCCTCAGAAACAGGGACCAGGGGTCTCTCCGCAAGAGTTCCTTCAGCTGAAGAAGCCAAAGGGGGATTTACTGCTTACCATAGGCAAGGAGCAGGTGTCATTGACTAGCCTCGACCGGCTCTACTGGCCCGACGAAAAGATCACCAAATTTGATCTCCTCTGCTACTACATTCAGATCAGTTCTTACTTATTGCCCTACCTTAAAGATCGGCCCGCCATTCTGCAGCGCTGGCCTCGTGGGATCAAGGCGCCAATGTTCTTTCAACAGGATCTGGAGAGCGCGCCTCCGTTTATCAAAGCGGTAAGACTAACGAATCTGGCAGGGCGCGAAATCGATTATGCTGTCTACACAACCACCGCATCTCTGCTTCACTTTGTCAATCTCGGCACGATCGAACAACACCCCTGGCATTCCACAATCAGAAAATTGAACAAGCCTGATTGGATTGCCATTGACCTTGATCCGAAGGAGGCACCCTGGCAAAACGTGCTCGACGTGGCGCTCGTGGCTAAGGAAGTGTGCGACGAGGTAGGACTGACCGCTTTTCCGAAAACTTCAGGTTCCTCCGGCATACATATCTATCTGCCGCTAAAGCCCACCAATGATTACGAAGACGTCGTTGAGGTTGCCAAGCTTTTGGCAGGTGAAGTCGCCCGTCGGGCACCGAAGATCGCCACTGTGGAACGCACTCTCGCGAAGCGGAAGAAGGGGCAAGTTTACGTTGACTGGATGCAGAACGCGCGAGGGAAGAGTCTGGCTTCGATCTACACCGCCCGAGCGAAGCCGCACGCCACTGTTTCCATGCCGCTCACATGGCAAGAGATCGAAACGGGAGTCAAAATCTCCGACTTTACCGTACGTAATGCCCCTGCACTCCTACAACAAGGCGGAGACGCCTGGTCAGATTTTTTTCAGAGTCGTCAGAACCTAAAATTGCGCTGAGGATAAGACTAACTTGACTAACTGACGAGCCCCCGCTTATGCTCAACCCATCAGCACGCGCCTGAGCAGGAGATGAGAACAACGCACCGCACTCTTACTCGCTACTACTATTACGGTCCAGGCTCCATTTGGAAGGACCGCCAGGCGGGTGATTGTCAGCGTACCGTGATCAGGTAGCAGAAACCGCAACAATCTTGAGGCGCCGGCCAGTGGTCCTTTAAAGAGGATCGCTGGCCGGTTCTTTTTGGCTTGGAGAAACTTTTATGAAAGTTAAGAAAAATAGCAGGCAACTGCTCTTGGACCACGTCGACATGCGGCTGGTTGGCGCTGAAACAGACGAACATCTGGCTCCAAACGATATTGTTCAGCTGGAACCAGACCATCCGGGTTTTCGCGATCCTGAATATCGTAGTCGCCGCAATGAGATTGCACGGCTGGCGTTCGAATATCGTCGCGGAGAGCCCATCCCCGATGCTCCGTATTCACCTCAGGAGCAGGACGTTTGGCGCCGCGTCTGGCAGGCTTTGCAACCGGCTCACGCGCGGCACGCCTGTGCGGAATATCTAAGCTGCGTGCAGCGTCTGCAGCTCTCTCCCGATCGTATCCCGCAATTAAGTACGGTGAGCAAATGCGTGGAAAAAGTCAGTGGCTTCAGTCTGGAGCCCGTTGCGGGTCTGGTTGAGCCTCGAGTGTTTTTGGAAAATCTTGCTGAAGGCGTCTTCCTGTGCACGCAATACATCAGGCACCATTCAACACCCCTCTACACTCCTGAGCCCGATGTGGTCCATGAGATTATTGGGCATGCGGCAACGCTGGCCAGTGAGCGCCTCGCTGAACTTAATCGCTTGTTTGGGCGGGCTGTCAAAAGAAAGCCGCAGGCTCTGGATAGATTGGCACGAATCTACTGGTTTACGATCGAATTCGGCGTACTCCAGGAAAATGGCGAATTGAAAGCTTACGGCACTGGCTTGCTGTCTTCGGCAGGGGAACTCGAAAGCATGGAGAAGGCGGAACTGTGTTCGTTCGATTTAGACGCAGCCTCTTATCAGCACTACGACCCTACACATTACCAGCCAGTTCTCTTCTGCGCCGACTCATTTGAGGAGATGTATAAGACTCTGCGTGACTACCTTGTGCGCTGGCAGTAAAGGCATGAGAACGAAAAGTTCAAAGGGATAATGGGCGGCGCTAGCAATGAGGGGCAAGCCCGAACCGGGGGCGCAGCCGAATCCTCCTTCCCGAACTCACCGGAGAGGCGAAGCCATTCGCCGCACATCGGACGGCAAAGCCGTGGCCGCAGATGCCATTACATCCAAAGACGTGGTCAAATCTTCGCACCTCCTGCGTAACTTTTCGCAATCCTGGGTTACCCGGTTCCGTCTAATTCCATCGCAATAAAACGAACGCATCATGATGAATCTGCCCAGTATCGCATAGCTGGGGAAAGCGGTACACAAAGTCACTACCCTCTGGCTGCGAAGGAAAGATAAGGAGTTCGACAAACAGATCATAAAAGCGTGTGGAGCAGCTTTTGCTTAGAAAGTAACGATTGGCACGATCAATCTTTCCCGGTGAGTGCGTTGAAATACAACACGCTTGTACCCGATATCGATTTCTGGCAGGCCATGATTCCCTGCCAGGCAGCCTGTCCTGTGCGCACAGATGCCGGGCGCTATGTGCAACTCATCGCCGAGCAGCAGTTTAAACAGTCGTACCTGGTGGCCCGTTCGCCGAATCCATTTGCGTCAGTTTGTGGACGTGTGTGCGCCGCTCCCTGCGAGGACGCTTGCCGGCGTGGCAGGATTGATGCGCCGATTACGATTCGTGCGCTGAAGCGTTTTGTCACTGAAAGATACGGTGTCGAATCCATGGATCCTGATGCTCAGGATCAACTGCGCGAAGGGGCGCAAGACGTAGGCAACAAGCAACGGGGACACCTTCCTACACTGCAAAGGAGTCGAGCCAATGTGGCGCGCGGCCAAAAAGTGGCCGTGATCGGCGCTGGACCAGCAGGGATTGCGGCGGCACACGATCTCGCGCTGATGGGTTATCGCGTCACTGTTTTTGAAGCTACGGAGCGGGCGGGGGGAATGATGTTCCACGGGATCCCGGAATTTCGCCTATCGCGCGCTATCATTGAAAAGGAGATTCAAAAGGTCTTACAGCTTGGCGTTGAGATCAAGTTCAACACACCCCTTAACAAAAACTTCGGGATCAGGGAGTTAAAACGCGAAGGCTACGCGGCAGTCTTTCTGAGTGTCGGCGTACAGAAGGGCCGCGACATGAATATCGAGGGCTCGCAACTCGATGGCGTCGTCAAAGCAATAGACTACTTACTTAATATCAATAACGGCTATCGCGTGGACCTGGGTCGCAAGGTTCTGGTTATTGGCGGCGGCTTCGTCGCATTTGATGCCGCCCGCATGGCATTGCGCGCAGGATTGGAAACTAGCGTGGGTACGGGCGAAGGCCTTGAATCGCCCGGTAGCGAGGGGCTACACGCGGCGATCGATGCCGCCCGTTCGGCCATCCGGGCCGGCGCGGTCGAAGTGCATATCGCCAGCCTTGAATCTTTCGACGAGATGCCGGTCATGAGAACAACGCAGGGCCGTGAGGAATTCGAAGAGGCTCAACGTGAAGGTGTGCACTTCGTCCCGCAACGCGGGGCAAGAAGATTCGTCGGGGAGAATGGCCGTGTTAAAGCAGTTGAGTTTATTGGCGTCAAACGAACATATGATGAAGATGGGCGTTTTAATCCAGTCTACGATCCCGAGTTCAGCGAAACCTTCACCGCCGATTCCGTGATCCTCGCAATCGGCCAACAGGCGGACCTCTCGTTCCTGACTTCCGAAGACCGCGTGGATCTCACTCCTCAGGGAACAATCAAGGTTGATCCAAAGACGCTTGCGACTTCAGCCCCCGGACTCTTCGCCGGTGGCGATGTCGCTTTTGGTCCACGCAATCTTATTGAAGCAGTGGCAAACGGCAAGCGAGCAGCTCTTTCAATTGACGATTTCCTGCGCGGAGAAAAGACCAACCTTATTGTTAATTTCCGCATTGAGGAACTGCCCACCCGCTCATACCGGCGGCCGGAAGACTACGAGAAGTGTGAGCGCCAGACGCCGCCCACCATCTCGCTGGATCGCCGGACCGGCATTTCCGAGATCGAGACGGGGTATACGGAGAACGAAGCACGACGGCAGGCAGAGCGTTGTCTCTATTGCCATATTCAAACGATCTACGATGCCGAGAAGTGCGTGCTCTGCAACCGTTGTGTGGATGTCTGTCCGGAATATTGTTTAAAGCTCGTGCCTTTGGAAGCACTCAACCTCGAACCTGAAGTCGAGCAAAGAATCATTGAGAATGAAGGGATCTCTCTGGGCGGGCCGTTGTCGGCGATGCTTAAGGACGATGAAAAGTGTATTCGCTGCGGGCTATGTGCCATTCGCTGCCCAACAGACGCGATGACAATGGAGGTCTTCTACTATGAGGAGCAAGAAGTCAGGGCTTGATAATACTGCTACGCCGACAGGCAAGCCATTGACGCCGGATGAGAGTCTGAAGGAACAGGGCATTCTGTCGGAGCGCGCGCAACCCTCCCGCCGAAAGTTTCTCGCGCGACTTGGCATCGGCGCAACACTGCTCGCAATAGGTGGTCAGACTTATGCATTCATTCGTTCTCTTGTCCCCAATGTCCTCTACGAAGATCCGCAGCGATTCAAGGTGGGAACAATCGATCAGTTCGGTGAAGGCGCAAAATTCATTGAGGACAAGCGAGTATTCGTATTCCGGCAGAAAAACACTTTCCATTGCATCTCCGCTGCCTGCACCCATCTGGGGTGCACAGTAAAGATGCAGCGCGTCAATCAGCCTAAAAAGGTGGTCGTTAGAGGCCGCGAGATCGATGACCAGGTGGAGTTTGCCTGTCCCTGCCACGGTTCGAAGTATTACAGCGATGGCACTAACTACACCGGCCCCGCGCCGCGGCCGTTGGCCCACTACAAGCTCGAACTGGCGCCCGAGGACGGGCAACTGGTCGTAGATACAGCTGAGACTGTGGACCAGGATTTCAGATTGACGGTATAGCTGTTTGTGTCCTTTGGCTGACATCGGGCCAGTGACACGAATCACTGATTAAGGACAACAGATATGGCGACGAAACGATCAACATGGGACAAGATCAAGTGGACCTGGCAGCCTGAGACCAAGCGCGAAGCGGGAGATTCGATCGTTAGAAACTTTCTGCTGCATTGGTTTCCCTCAAAGGTAACGCGTCAAAGTCTTTCATGGAACTACTCTTTCTGGCTTGGCACGATCTCGGCGGTCTTGTTCCTCATTCTGATACTCACGGGCATTCCGTTGATGTTCCTGTACGTGCCTTCCGTCGAGCGTGCCTATCTCTCCGTAAAAGACCTGGAGTTTACAGTCTCATATGGCTGGTTTCTTAGAGGTCTGCACCGGATTTCGGCACACTTGATGGTTGCTGTCGTTTTCCTGCACCTGGTAAGAGTCTTTCTCACCGGCGCGTACAAGAACGGCACGGCCGTCAATCAGAACCGGCCACTCAACTGGGTTATCGGTCTGCTGTTGCTCCTCTTGACCCTGTTGCTCTCGTTTACCGGTTACCTGTTGCCGTGGGACCAGCTTGCATACTGGGCCATTACAGTGGGCACAAACATCGCCTCGTCGGCGCCTGTCGTCGGTGAGTCGATGCGGTTTTTCCTGTTAGGAGGCAGGACGATTGATCAAAATACTCTGATACGGTTCTACGTGCTGCACTGCTTCTTCCTGCCGTTGGGCGTACTGCTGCTGTTCTCCTATCACATGTGGCGAGTACGGAAAGACGGTGGGCTCGCTTGCGTTGATCAACTCTCACTCGAACAGAAAAAAGGTCCGGTCGAGCCAATCAAAAGCAAGACCTATTCGCTGCTGGGAATCACGAGCGGACGAACGGTACACGTTGAAACTTTGATCGTAGACGAGGACCAGCATACCGTCACCGCATCACCAAATCTAACGCGGCGACTCATGGCTGTAACTCTGGGGACTGTCGCGGTAGCTGCGCTTCTTACGACATTGTTCCGGGCGCCGCTCGAGGAAGCCGCAAATCCGAGTGTCACACCCAATCCAGCGAAGGCGCCCTGGTATTTTCTTTGGTTGCAGGAATTGGTGACCGACACCACTTTTACAATAGGCGGCATCACCATTAATGGGGCGTTAATCGGCGGCATCATTGTGCCGGGTTTGCTGGTGGTCGCAGCGATTGCCTGGGTGTACCTGGACAAGTCGCCACCGGCGGCCGTCGGTGTTTGGTTTGCGAAAGAAAGACGTAAACAAAATATTGTGTTTCTAACAGTAGTGGCGGCGATTCTTATCTTCACCATCATCGGCACTTACTTACGCGGGCCGTACTGGAACTTCTACTGGCCCTGGCAAAGCTGGCCTACGATGCCGCGACAATTTTAGGAGAGGTAACTGTGTTCAAAAGAGATTCAATCTTGCTGTACTCATTCGGCGGCGCGGTCTTGTTGATCACAGGGTTCATTTTCTGGAGCTACTACACGCCTGAATGGAAGGACTATCAGACCGAGTTTCAGGAGCTGGTAGCAAAGAGGTTTGGTCCGGATAGGGCTGACCGAGTGCCCGACGGTTTGCAACAGATCTGGGTCAAGGAACTCGATCGCGTAGACCGCTGCACCACTTGTCATCAGGGAATGGAATGGAAAGGCCTTGAAAACGCGCCTAGTCCATTCCGATCACACCCGCAGGACATTCTGAAAAAGCACCCACTCGCGCAATACGGTTGCACGGTCTGTCATGGTGGTCAGGGATACGCCACTGACGTTGAATCAGCGCACGGATTTACACCGCACTGGGATGAACCACTGTTGGCGAAGCAGGTCAGCGATCTGTATCTCATAAAAGACAAGAAAGCGATGATGCAGATTAACTGCAACATTTGTCACCGCTATGATCGCGAGACCGCGGGCGCTGACTACATCAATCAGGGCAAGCAACTGGTACAGACCAAAAACTGTCGCGCCTGTCACACCATAAATGGACGAGGCGGCGTCATTGGCCCTGACCTGACGAACGTTGGCGACAAGGCGCCGGAGCAGTACGACTATTCGCGGATGCTGGGTGTAAAAACAGCGTTTGCCTGGCACGTTGCGCACATTCAGAACCCAAAAGCGTTGGTGCCCGAGACTGTGATGCCAAACTTTGGCTTCAATAGTAAGGAGGCCCAATCGCTCGCGCTCCTGGTAATGAGTTGGCAACGCGCCAGCATTCCTACGAGCTACAGACCAGGAGTACAGCTCGTCGAACAACAAACCCCGGAGGAAGCAGAGAGAGAAAAGCAGATGCTGACCGGCGAAGGGGCCTTTTTCGTCAAGAAGGGCTGCTTCGCCTGTCATTCGGTTAGCGCCTTCGACATTAAGTCAGCCTCCGATATAGGCCCCGATCTTTCCTTCGCTGTGGCTGATGTGCAGAGCCGTTTCGGAAAGACGCTTGGAGATTTTCTGGCCAAGCCGACCGGTACCATGGCTGTCGTCCTGTCAACGCAGATCCAACTTTCAGACGAGGAAAGGCGGGAGGCAGTAGATAAGTTGAAAATCGCTTACGAAAAGAAGATTAACCAGCAGGCCCAGGCTGCCCAGGAAGCGCTGAACAAAGCAACGTCGCAGGCAGAGAAGAGATGAAGGTGGCGCGCATTTCGCGCGCCAAGGCCCAATTTTTTTGAAAGGAGTTTTCTACATATGAGAGGCAATCATACGAAACTGACGTGGTTCGGCCTCGGCGTGCTCTGCGCTCTTTTGGTGGCGGGCATTCTGGTCAGTTGCTCGAAGAGACCGAAAGTCGAGCGAGGCGATGTGGCAGAAGCTGCGGTTGCGACTTACGTCGCCCCAGGTGACGTCGACGAATACTATCTCTTTTACTCTGGCGGCCACTCCGGCAATGTTTACGTCGCCGGGGTTCCCTCTATGAGGCACATCTCAACTATTCCTGTCTTCGCGCCGTATTCGGCCACCGGGTATGGCTTTGACAAAGAAACGAAGGAAATGCTTGGTGGCTATACCTGGGGCGACGTGCACCATCCCGCGTTGAGCGAAACCAAAGGTGACTATGACGGCCGGTGGCTCTTCGTGAACGACAATGCGAATAACCGCATGGCGCGCATTGACCTCCGTGACTTCAAGACCAAGCAGATTCTCGGGCCCATCCCTAATATCTCGGGTTATCATGGCGGCTCGTTTGTTACTCCGAATACCGAGTATGTACTCGCGGCATCACGCTTTTCCGTGCCACTACCAAAAGGCACATACGAGCCCCTGGACAATTACGCCACGAAGTACAATGGCATCGTTGCCGGCGTGCCTATCAATCCGCAGACAGGCGAAATGAGCGTTGGCTGGCAAATCCTGATGCCTCCATTCGATTTCGATCTGGGTGATGCCGGCAAAGGCGTCAGCGAAGGTTGGGCTTTCTGGACCAGTTATAACTCGGAACGAGCTACCGGAAAACTCGAGGTCACATCCACGCAGAAGGACCGCGATTACGTGATCGCAGTAAACTGGAAAGCGGCGGAGCAGGCAATCAAAGACGGCAAGTTCAACACAATCAGCGGGGTCCAGGTAATCGATCCTAAACAAGCTCCTGGTGTTGTGTTTCTGATCCCCTGCAGCAAGAGTCCGCACGGAGTGGATGTAAGTCCTGACGGCAGGTACATCATCGCCAGCGGTAAGCTGCAATCAATCACGACGGCCTTCAACATGGAGAAGATTCTCACTGCCATCCAAAACAAGGATTTCAGCGGTGACGAAGATGGCATTCCCGTCATTAACTATGATCACGTAAAGGATGCCGAAGTGAATGTCGGCCTCGGGCCCTTGCACACGCAGTTTGACGATCAAGGCTTCGCCTACACCAGTCTCTTTGTTGAGAGTGCGATAGCCAAGTGGAAGCTGGGAAGCTGGGAAGTGGTAGATAAGATTCCCATCAGCTACAACATTGGTCACCTCGCGGCGGCGCAAGGTGACACCATGCATCCGAGCGGCAAATATCTGATAGCCCTCAATAAGCTTTCGCATGGCCGTCACCTGACCGTGGGTCCGTCCCAGCCGGAAAGCTCACAACTAATAAGCATCGAAGGCGAAAAGATGAAATTACTTTACGACGCTTTCACGGAACCTGAGCCTCACTACGCTCAGATGATCAAGACAGAAAATCTCAAACCTATTGAGGTCTATCCAAAGGAGGAGATGAAAAACCCGAATGCTGTTTGGGATGTGAAAGACACCGGCGTAACACGCAACGGCAACAACGTCGTTGTAAAAATGACTGCTGTGCGCAGCAGCTTTGAGCCCAACAGCTTCGAGGTCACGCAGGGAGATAATGTGACTATATATCTGACAAACATCGAGCAAACTACTGACGAGCTGCACGGCTTCGCACTTGGTGAGTACAACCTCAACGTTGTCATTGATCCCGGGGAACTGAAAACTATCGAGTTCGTCGCTGATAAGGCAGGCGTGTTCCCTTACTACTGCACGAACTTCTGCTCAGCACTGCATCAGGAGATGCAAGGGTATTTGCTCGTGAAGCCCAGGTAGGAGAATCTGCGTTGGAATGGCACAGGATGGGGGTGGACCCGTAACTCTGACTTGCTGCTCCAGCTCTTAAAAGTGAAGGTCGGACGAGCTGGAGTCCCCCATCCTTTTCACCCGGGCGGCTTTGGAGGAACCGAAAAATATGAAACGCCTGATTGATAAAGCAAATACTTTTTTTGACTTGCCGCTCAATGTGAAGTCGCGCGTTCTCATCCTGATTGCGGTAGTCGCGCTCCTTCCCGCCTACCTGTTTCCGCTGTGGAACATGAGCTTCTATTCGAACCAGTATGCGGATGGGTTGTTTCTGCACATATTTGCGTATCAATTGGAAGGGGGAAAGACACCAAATCGCGATGATTTACGGGAGATCAACTCGCTCAATCATTACATTGGCATGCGCCCGCTATTGGAAAGCGATTTCAGTGAGTTTACCTGGGTACCGCTGGTAATCGGGTTACTCATAATTCTCGCGTTGAGGGCAATGGTAATTGGGAAGATGTCAAATTTGATCGATGTCTTCGTGATGTTCACTTACTTCGGATTGTTTTCCATGTGGGGTTTCTATCACCGGCTCTATCTTTACGGTCACAATCTCGATCCAACGGCCTCAATCAAGGTTCCGCCCTTCACGCCTCCAGTCTTCGGCTCGAAACAGATCGCGAATTTCACGGTGAACAGCTTTCCGGGAATTGGTTCTTATGCGTTTGTTGCCTTCTCGGTGTTGTTGCTGGTAGCGATTTTCCTGTCAGCGAAACGGGAGCAATCGAACGCCACGCGCGCGCCGGGGGAAGCTTAGGCAGGTTGCTATGGGCCAGCTGTTACTGAGAACCTTTTTGTTTCTCCTGCTGCTGGTCATTAGTGCGGTGTCTGCCGGTGCGGTGAAGCTGACTGTAGGCTCGAGTGACGCCCAATTTCAATCCATTCCAGAGGCCATCAGTGCTGCCCACCACGGAGACACCATTGAAGTGCATGCGGGCACTTACTCCGGCAACCTCGTTTTGAACAAGCAAGTCACGCTGCTCGGAATAAATCGGCCCGTAATTCGCGGCGATGGGGCCGGAAGCGTCCTAACCGTTCTGGCCGATGGTTGCGTAATCAAAGGTCTGATAGTGGAGCACTCCGGCAGTAATCTACAGGATGAGGATTCCGGCATTCTCTTAAAGTCCGACAATAATCAGATCCAGGAAAACGTCCTGCGCGACATTCTGTATGGCATCTACCTTTACCGTTCACGAACCAACATTCTTCGGGGAAATGTGATTCGCGGTCGCACGGAACTCGAGCTGGGTGAGCGGGGCGCTGGTATACATCTCTGGGATTCGCCCGGTAACACGATCGAAGACAACATAATTTCGGAAACCCGCGATGGGATGTATATCCAGAGCTGCAATGACAATCAGATTCGTCGCAACCGCGTATTCAATCTGCGTTATGGTCTGCATTACATGTTCTCCGATCGCAATATCTTCGAGGACAACCTCTTCGCGGACAATGTCGCCGGGGCGGCCATCATGTATTCCAACCACATTGAATTTCGCCGCAACGCCTTTATCCATAATCGCGGGTTCAGTTCCTTCGGTATCCTGTTTCAGGACTGTGACGAACTCCTGGCCGAGGAAAACTTTATAGTCGATAACGCTACAGGCATCTTCATGGAAGCGCTGCGCCTGACCACTTTTCGGCACAATGTCATTGCCAATAACGATGTAGGTATCCAGATGTTCAGCAGCTCTGACCGTAATGTGTTCAGCGAAAATAACTTTGTAGACAATCTGAATCCGCTACAACTGGTTGGCAAAACCAGTACAACCCAATGGTCGCAGAATGGTCGTGGAAATTTTTGGAGCAACTACGACGGCTATGACATGAACGAAGACGGAATAGGGGATGTCCCTCATCGCGTGCAAAATCTTTTCGAGTACATGGAAGGCGAGCATCCGCGTTTGCGAGTCTATCTGGAGAGTCCGGCTGCCAAAGCGATGGCCATGGCTGAGAAAACGTTTCCGTTATTCAAAAGCTCCAGTGAACGCGATCCCGCACCTCTAATGAAGGCGATCAAACTCCGATACTCATTCGAGCAACATGGCCCGGCGTCTCGTGCAGATTTTGGTTCAATGGCGATCTCCTTGCTCATGGGCTGCATGGCGGCAGCAGTCCTCCACCGCAGCCGGCGCCGGAGGCAGACGGCAGGAGGCAGCAGACGGCAGGGGCAGACGGTCGGAGGCAAGAAAGCAGCGGCGGGTTGGGAAGATAGAGGCACGTTTACTTGATGGCAATAGCAGTTAACAATCTGACCAAAAAGTACGGCGATTTTGCAGCTATTAGCGATGTCTCGTTTCAGATTGAAGACGGAGAGACATTTGCACTGCTTGGGCCAAACGGAAGCGGAAAAACGACCACACTCAAATGTCTGGCCGGGCTTACCACACCTACCGCAGGAACCATACGGGTAGGTGTTTCCGATCTGGCGCCTACCTCGCGGCGAGCGAGACAATTGATGAGTTACCTGCCCCAACGCGTCACATTCCACGAGCAACTGACAGCCCGAGAGGTGCTCACCTTCTATTGTCGCTTGAGACGGCTTCCAATGGAACGAATTGAGCACACGCTCAATGGGCCAGGCTTTCAATTCAACGGCTTTTCCGACAAGTTTATCGGCGAGTTCTCCGCAGGCATGATTCAGCGACTGGGCCTGGCCGTTGCCTGTCTGCCAGACGCTCCGGTGCTGGTGCTTGATGAGCCGACCGTCAGCCTCGATCCTGAAGGGGCGATCCATTTTCGCCAATTTCTGGCGTCAAAGAAACGACAGCGTAAAACGATTGTCTTCTCGTCGCACATGCTGGCGGAGGTGGAGCAACTTGCCGATCGGGTTGGGATAATGATGGGCGGACGATTGGTTGCCATACAGTCAATCGCCACTCTGCGTGACGACTTGACGCGCAACTCCAGGTTGCGCATCAGGCTGTTGAACCCTGATCCGCATTTCCTCGATGTGGCAACCGTCGCGGGCGCCGTGGCCGTCTCTCCGGAAGGCAATACTCTCCGGATAACTGCTGCCGCCGAGGCTCGCCTGCCAATTTTGCGCGCAATTGAAGCAGCTGGTGGACAGATAGAACGGTTCGAGACCGAAGAATTGTCGCTCGAAGATATCTACATGGAGTACGTTGGAAAGAGTGTTGAACCAAACTAGAAATGTTTTTGCAAGGCAACTTGGTTTGCGTATGCAGACGTGGAGCCCGTGGTGGTTCGCTTTATACCTTCCCGTTGCTGCCATCGTCCTTGCCAATTGTCAAAACCGTCTTCCGGAGCCCGTGGCCATAGCTCCTGAGGACATGTGTTCTTTCTGCAAGATGGCAATCTCAGAAAAACGTTACGCCGCTGAATTTATCGACAGCGATGGTCAGACGTTCAAGTTCGATGACATCGGCTGCATGATTGACTTCATTAGAGCGCGCAATAACGCCATAAAGGTCTCGGCCCAGTTTGTTGTGGACTTTGATAATAAGCAATGGGTCAACGCAGCGGAGGCCTATTACGTGCATACGCCGGAAATAAAGACCCCCATGGGTGGCGATACCATTGCCTTCAAAGAAGAAGCAAAGGCTCAGCGAGCTGCGGCCGAATATCGGGGCCGGCTGCTCCGTTACAACGATCTTCTCAATTTGTGACATGAACGCACACGCGATCACGACAATCGCTCGCCAGGAATTAGTTATTAACATCCGGAACCGTTGGACTCTCGTGTTTGCCGGGGTATTCGGCCTACTAGCCCTCGCCATCTCATACTTCGGGCTGCTAACGGCGGGTGCAACAGGTTCCCAGGGTTTCAGCCGCACGTCCGCAAGCTTAGTCAACCTGGTGCTCTATATGGTGCCGCTTGTGGCGCTGGTGATGGGGACGCTTAGCTTTACCAGTGAGAAGAGTTTCAGCGAGCTACTCTTCTCGCAACCGATCGCACGTGCTGACATCCTCGTTGGCAAACTCGCAGGACTATTCGTGTCGATCTTTACTGCGACGCTCATTGGTTTCGGACTTGCTGGAGTGGTCATCGCCGCGACTGCCGGAACCGCTGGCGCGTGGCGCTATCCGGTGCTGGTGATCCTTTCGTTGTTCTTAGCGCTCATTTTTTTGAGCCTGTCCGCTTTTATCTCCGCTCTCTGTGAGCGGAATTCGAGGGCCTATGGCGTGGCCCTGTTTGTCTGGTTTTTCTTTGTGTTCTTTTACGACCTGCTTGTAATGGGCGTTACCTTTTTTTTAGGAGAGCGAACGGCCAACGTCTTCATTTTCGGTTCGCTCTTTGGCAACCCGGTTGATCTGGTGCGCGTCGGCAGCCTGATGACCCTCAACGGTCGTGAGATCTTCGGTGCCGGAGGCGCAGCACTGCTTAGATTCCTGGGCGGCGAGCTCCGGAGCATCGTAATTCTGCTGACAATGCTTGGGGTCTGGGTGATTGCTCCGCTCTTCTTCGCTCATAGATTGCTGCAACGGCAGGACATTTGATTCCTTTCGTCCCCGGCCGCTGAACTCGTATCTCGAACCAGGAATGCGAAATGAAGAAAGTTTACTCGCTAGGAGGCGTGGCAATCACTATCGTTGCCGCAACCGTATCACTTCTTGTTATTCGTGCTAATGAGAAGCGCGAACGGGCGCATTACGAGCGCGACGAAACGCCGTTGCTGATTTCAGGCGAGCCCGCCGGCAGCTTCACATTGTTTAGGGCGGGAAAGTCGCTGCCGGATGCTGTTGAAGTTCAGCGACCGGCGGGTGAAACAAACTGGTTGAAACCGGGAAACTATTTTCTGAAAGCGGAACAAGGCGGCCGTTCTTTCTTCTTTCCAATTCCGATCATCGGCTATCGCCGTGGTCCGGATAAAGAAGGTTCCTTCGTCCTTACGGTTCGTCTTCCCGCTTCATTGAATTCACCACCGCGCCTCACAACCGACTCGCCGGAATTTATCTTTATTCCCAGTGGACACTTTCTCTTTGGGGATCGTTTGCGAGTACAAGAGCCCCACTACGTGTGGCTGAGCGGGTTCTTTTTAAGTGTTTTTGAGGTAACTAATGGAGAATTCAAGCGGTTCATGAATGACCCGCATGGATATGCAGACGATGCAAACTGGACGGCTGCGGGAAGGCAGTGGAGAGCCAAGAACCAGTCGCTGGCCACCGCACGACTCGCGCCGGGAGACCCTGATTTTCAGCGTTTTGGACAACCTGATCAACCTGTCGTACAGGTCAACTGGTTCGAAGCCAATGCATTCCGCCGCTGGCTAACCGGGAAGCTCGGTGACGGCAAATGGATATTCACTCTTCCGACCGAAGCCGAATGGGAGAAGGCGGCGCGGGGGCCTGACAATTTCGATTACGGACTTGGAGCTAGTATCAGTGATAACGAGGTGCCGTTGTATAACTGGAGAAAGAATCCAGCCGCCGAGACGACGGTAGTGGGGTTGGGAGAAACCCGTGCTAACTACTTACCTAATCGTTATGGTCTGTATCACATGTCGGGCAATGTAGCTGAATGGACCGAATCAGTCTACCGCCCCTACGGCAGACAGCACCCCTACATCAATGACGATGATCGCAACGAAGAAGAAACCCCTGGCCAGCGCGTGCTGCGAGGCGGCTCCTGGTACACCGCAACGATTGCAGTTCTCTACATTCCGTATCGAGAGAATTTTCCCGCTAGCGTGCAAACACCATATCTTGGCTTTCGGCTTGCGGCCAGACCGGTGCCGTGAGTGAGATCATGCTTTATTGAGCGAGTTTAGGTCTTGTGTCTCTATTGCCGGATTTAATCACCTGCGGCCGTCGCAGCTTCACGAGACAGCGGCCGCTGCACGTGATGGAGCTGCACAGCATCAATCATGTTCAGGCCGTGCTCGCGCACGTTCTTGAATCCCGGCTGAATCTCTTTTTCAAACGGTGCCATACCTTTGCGATTACGTTTGTGACCGGTAAAATCCAAATACATGTGCTTGCGAATTAGCCGATCGGGCACGCCCGCAAATCTCCACAAGGGATACTTAATGCCATCACCAAAGAGTTTCTTTCCCAGCATGCTGTAGTAGATCGGCACACCCAGGGAAAACTTGGCATTAACTCGTGTTCCGCCATTCCAGAACTCCATATTATACTTCCAGCAGGTGAAGAAAAACTCCCACTGCAAATCCGTCATCTCGATCAGCTTTGCGCCTTCCTTCTTCTCCATGCGCGTGTCTTCCAAAGGCACAAAGAAAGTCGGCACAAAGGTGCCTTTCGCATGGCGCAAATCGTAAAGCAGGTCGAGCGACTGCTTGGTGTCTTCATCCGTTTCGCCGGGCAGACCAATAATGAAGGTACAGAACGGAAACCAGTTGTGACGGTTCAGTATCTCCATGCCCTTTAAGACAACGTCCCGCCACTGGTGGGCCTTGTAAGGATAGGCTTTGCCTTTCATGTAGCTGTTGAAGAGCCGCGAGCTGCCAGTTTCCAAACCGATAATCGGATCCACTGCCCGCCTGTCTGCATGGGTGGAATCTTTGTGCTGCACGTGAGAGTAGGGCACCAGTAGCGGACTGAGCCGTTCAATAACGGTCGGATCCTTCACCACCGGCGCCATGGTGATATGCGACGTTTGAATCGTCTCAACGCCAGGAACGGCGATGATGTTGCGAAACAGCTCTTCCAGCGCCGGCACGTTAGTCTCGAAGTTTGGCAACTGCTCGTAGAGAAACATGTCTTCCGAAGAGATCATGATCTCAGTGGCACCTTCTCGAGCGTTCACCTTCACACTATCGAGAATGTGCGCGAGTGGAAACGAGCGCCCTACCTTTGTGGCTGGCGAACAGAACTGGCATCCACGACCACAACCGCGCGTGATCTCCACCACTCCAAAGGTGGAGCGATGACGCACAACCGGAATTTCTTCGACCGGCGCCTGCATCTCCTTCGGAATCTTGATCACTCTTGACAGACTCGGATCTGCCCGCATGATGCGCTTGAAGAGATCGCTGAAGACGTGTTCAATTTCACCGTCGATCAGATAGTCAATCCGGAACTCATCCAGCCTGCCCGCCCTCTCGAGTTGCCAGGCTCCAGGTCCTCCAACCACGATTTTGGGCCGGTACTCTTTAATCACGGGATGAGTAACTATCTTGATGAACTCATGCGCGTTTAGCGGCATGACGTTTTCGCCAAAAATCTTGGCGTAGACATCGGTGGCATATGAGATGCCGAGCGGATTGTGCGCATGAATCGCCAGTACCTTTGTTTCCGGGCCAACAAACTGATCCAGCTTGTCGAGATAACAGGTTACTACTTCAACCTCGGCATACTCCCGCAGCAACAGCGTCTCGACCATGCGCAACCCATTGGGAACATACTTTGCACGGCCGTCGGGCCAGGACTCATTGGCAAAAGTAACTTTGTTGAAGAAGGTCTTGCTGAATTTATAAGGAACTGTAGCCGACATCATCTGTTGCCAGATGCTGTGGTTCCACTCGCTCGCTTCCGTGGAAGAAGCCGTGAGCACGATTAATGGTGAAGCCAAGGGAAGCTCCTGCTTATACGAGTTTCCAGAGATCTAGATAAGAACGAACCGGAGGTACCGGTTTTCACGCCAGCACCCTACCGGCCTTCCTAATTGACCCAAAAGTCGCCGAATTCTAACACCCTAAACAGACCTTGCCAAATCATTCGTACGGAGATTCCTCAACCCGGTGCTCTCCGTTTTCTAGAGGGCTGCATTTAGCATTGAAAGGATTTCGGCAGCCACATCCGCCGCTGCTTCTTCGCCGGCAATGGGAATGTGCAGCTGAGCCAGAGCGTACTGTGGTCGTCGCTGGTCGTAAAGGAAGCGGGCTTGTTCTTCATTACGGGCCATCGGACGCTCATTGCCCGCCGCCAGAATCCTCCGCCAACAAGTCTCAAAAGTCGCATCAAGCCATATTGTTGTCGCGTCATGTTGGGTTATTAACTTCCGATTCTGCTCGACGCTAAAGGCTCCTCCACCCAGTGCAATTACCGCCGTCCCTCTGTTTTCGAGGACCTGCCGCAGCACAGCCTTCTCCACCTCGCGAAATACTGCTTCGCCCTTTTGCTCAATTATCTGTTGCGGTGTAAGGTCGGTCTGCATCTTGATCATCTGATCCAAATCGATTGACTCTCGCTCTAATGCCCGCGCCAACTCCCGCGCAACGGCAGTTTTGCCTGCCCCCATGAAGCCCGTTATGACTATCGGTCGTTTAGGCATTGACAAGCCCTCCTTTGTAACGCGTTCAGTTAGCTTGCTTGCTCAAACTAGCGGTCAGCGTTACGAGTTATCGTACCGCGAGCGACTCCAATAGCTCCAAGAAGTTTGGAAAAGAGATCTTCACACATTCAGCTCCCACAAGTTCTGACTCCGAGTCGGCAACGAGAGCGGCGACTGTGAAAGCCATGGCGATACGATGGTCCCCGGCCGAATCGAGGCGCGCACCGTGAAGCTGAGTCGGTCCGGACACCGCCAATCCCGACTCAAACTCTTCAACCTCCGCTCCCATCGCGCGCAAGTTCGTTACTGTTGCTCGAATGCGATCACTCTCTTTAAGACGTAGTTCTTTAGCGTCGCAAATCTTGATCCCGCCGAAAGTTTGAGAGCCTACGACAGCCAGCAGTGGGAGTTCGTCGATCAATTGCGGTATCAACGCACCACCAAGTACATTGGCACCGGCCTGAGGTTTTCTCTCCGCGGGGCAAGTGCCGCCAACCACGACTTTTCCAACCGGCTCATTGCACCGGACGTCGAAGTCCGAGATTGTCACGGCAAAACCTAATGCCTCAAGCGTGGTAAGAAACTGCGTCCGTGTCGGGTTTAGCCCGACATTTTCAACCTCTAGCGACGAGTCGGCAAGCAGGGCTGCGGCGGCAATCAAAAACGAAGCAGAGGAAATGTCGCCAGGAACTCTGATGTCTTTGGCCTCGACAGCTGCCGGTCCGTCGACGGCGATCTCTTTCTTGCCGTTTACGGACGTTATCTCCAGAGGCACTCCCAGCCACTGCAACATTCGCTCGGTGTGGTCGCGGGTATCTCCGAGGCTCTCTATCACCCTGGTTTGACCGGTAGCTTGCAAGCCGGCGATGAGAACAGCTGATTTTACCTGCGCGCTGGCAACTGGTAATTCGTAACAGAGCGCCCGCAGCGCGTTTGTGCCCGTGATGGTAAGCGGCGGCAAGCCGCCGGTGGATTCGATACGGGCGCCCATGAGTTCCAACGGCTCAATGATGCGCGTCATTGGGCGCGAGCGCAGCGAAGCATCCCCCGTCAGGACTGCTCTACTTTGGCAACCGGCAAGCAGACCCGCCAACATCCGCATAGTGGATCCGCTGTTACCGCAATTGAGCGGCCCACTCGAAGCGTCAAAACCAAGTCGGCCCCGGCCCTCTACTATGACTTCAAAGTTCTGCCGCGTAAACCTGACGCCGAGTTGTCTAAGACAATCGAGCGTGGAAGTACAATCAACGCTCGTCGAAAAATTTGAGATTTTGGTGGTTCCAGCTGCCAGCGCGGCGAGAATGGCAGCTCTGTGGGAGATCGACTTGTCACCAGGCAGGCCGGCTCGACCCTTACAGGCTCGTAATGGCGTTATCTTCACTCTCGCCCATCATACCTTGGGAACAGTTTCGTACGAAGATTGAAGCCCCATAAACCCAGAATCTGCACGAACAGCGGCCAATATAGATTCGTGTCAATTCTGTCACATTCAGCTCGGTTGCCGGTGCGTCCGTTAGGAAGCCCTGCCGCCCTGCCAGTTTCTTGACATGCGGGTAGATAGCGTGTTACACCCTCGATCCTTCGGTAGCTTTTGGAGGTTCCCTAATAGCAGCCAGGCTCCACCCGCAATGGCTCCGGAAAAGGCCATGCCTTTTTATTGTGACTGTAGAGACGACTGAACTCAGACTGCCGAGTCATATCGAGGCTGTTTCGGAGGCCGCTGCTACAGTTGCAGGAATTATCAATCGTCTGGCGATCACCGAGGAAGTCGCCTTTGGGATCGACATGGCCGTGCGCGAAGCGGTGACAAACGCAATTGTTCACGGCAACAGATTAGATGAGAAAAAATTCGTCGAAGTAATTCTGAAAACCTCACCCGAAACGCTGGAGATCCTGGTTCATGACCAGGGAACAGGATTCAATCCTGACGAGGTTCCTGATCCGACAGAAGAAGAGAACATCCTAAAAACTTCCGGACGTGGCATCTTCTTCATGCGTAACTTCATGGACATAGTTGATTGGTCGATCCATTCCGGCGGTGGGACGACAGTCAGGATGATCAAGCAACTCTAGCAATCATTTCGATTTTGGATCTTTGATTTTCGAATCTCTGGCGTGCTGACAGGTTAGCCTGAACTCAAAATCAAAAATTTGAAATCGAAAATCAAGAAGGAGATTCCTGATAATGGCAGAGTTAAACATTTCGGAGCGCCAGGCTGGAGACGTAACCGTTCTGGACATGAGTGGCAAGATCACGATCGGCGAAGGCAGCGTCGCTCTCCGTACCGCCATTCGTCGCCTGCTCGAAGAGGGTAAGAAAAAGATTCTCTTGAATCTGGCGGGAGTTGGTTATATCGATTCCAGTGGTATCGGCGAGCTGGTTTCCAGCTATACGGCAATCAACAAGGACGGCGGACAACTGAAGTTGCTCAACCTCACACAGAAGCTTCAGGACTTGTTGACCATTACAAAGCTCTTAACTGTTTTCGACGTTTATGAAAACGAGTCGGATGCTTTAGGCAGCTTCAAGTGATCTTTTTGCCTTATGAGCCATATCGTCCGAGACGTGATTTGCATCGGAAATGGAGATTGAAACTATGGCGGAACTTGAAGTAAAGGAACGACAGGCGGGAGACGTAACTATTCTGGATATGAATGGCGCCATCAGGATTGGCGAGGGCGCCATCGCGTTGCGCGACGCCGTTCGCGGTCTGGTGAGTAATGGCAAGAAGAAGGTGCTGTTGAATTTAGGCGGGGTAAATTACATGGATTCCAGCGGCGTGGGCGAATTGATTGCCAATTACACCACGCTCAGCCGCGAAGGTGGCCAGCTTAAGCTGCTGAATCTCACCGATCGAATTCAGAACCTTCTGGTTATCACAAAACTATTGACCGTCTTCGATGCCTACGAGTCTGAGTCGGAAGCCCTCACGAGTTTCAAGTAACGGTGATACTCAGCGAATGATAAGTGGTAAGATTTTCGATCACATAACACTTATCTCTTGTCACCGGTTTTCAGATGCTTCGTGCCACGCTTCGCCGTCTGCTCTCGTTGGACGACCCACCCGAGCGGACGGCCTTCGCTTTTTCGATTGGCGTTTTCATAGCTTTCTCGCCTTTCCTCGGGCTCCATACTCTGTTAGCGACGCTGTTCGCGTTTCTGTTTCGCTTCAACAAAATTGCCATCTATTCCGGCACCTTCATCAATAATCCTTTTCTGACGCTGGTTCCAATTATTGTTGCGTCCTACAGTATTGGCGCCTTCATGCTCGGCAGGCCATTACGCATACCGGCGGAGGGAATCGAACTGCTGCGCGACCCACACCTCCTTACGGGCTCTTATTACCACCGCTTGTTTGTTGAGAGCTGGCACCTGGTCGAGGCTTTTGCCATCGGCGGAAGCGTGCTATCTATAGTTTGTTCGCTTGCTGCTTATCCGCTAACATTGTGGGCCTTACGCGAGTACGGGACGCGGCGCGGGAGATCTCATTAAGGCCGTGTAGGAGAATGTCGGCGCCGCGGGCATCCATTAATTTGCGGAATGCATCTCCAATTTTACCTGCCGTAGTAATCCAGGATTCATGACGAAACACTTACTATTCATCCCACTGCTTCTATTCAGTTCGGGTGGGGCACAGGCGCAGACAACGCCGATACCTTCCCCTTCCAATTCTCGGCAAGCCGGAACGGTTCTGCAGGGGCAGGCCTCTAGTTTTGACATTGCGGAATATGGAGTTTCGTTCCACGCAGACCCGAGGCTAATAATAGTCGGCGCTGCCCTGGAGGCTGCGGGATTTGATCCAGCGCCGCCAGGCCGCGAACCCTCCGTGTTCCGCACTGAAATACGCAAGGCCGTCGCGAGCCTTGACCCTGATCTGCGGCTGCGGCTGCGCCAGTTTTATGCACGCAACCTGCTTCCCGCACCCGCCACTACCGCGGATCAAGCTGCGCGCTACGTCTCGCTGGCGTTGGTTCTAAGTCAGCCACCAACACTTGAAGCGCCGGAGCGCTCAGACGATCTGCCCGCCGGCCTGCTTGAGGTACTTGATTTTGCGCCACTGGTCCGTGAGTTTTATCAGCGTTCCAACTTCGATAATCGGCTTCTGGCTTATGTTCGGGCGTATCAGGCCGAGGGCGATCGGCTGCGAGCACCCGCGGCTGAGATGGTGCGTGCGCTACTCTCCTACCTGCACACGCGACCAGTGACGATGTCCAGTGAAAGAGTGGCGGTTAAGTCTCCGGCAGCCGGTAAGAAACAGAGCAAATCTGCTACCTTCACAACTCGTGAAAAGGAGCGCCGTTTCATTATCATACCCGACCTGCTGGCACCCCCCGGCGTAATAAATTTTCGGGTCATTGGTGATGATTATTACGCAATCGTACCAGTGGGAATCGATCCCAAGTCTTCGGAGCTGCGGCGCGCCTACCTGCAATACGTGATTGATGCGCTGGTCTTGCGGTTCAATCAAGAGATTGCTGCCCGCCGCGAACAGATTAAACAGATATTGAACGAACGAGAGAAGGCGGGTGCTTCGGTTACACCAGACGTTTTTCTTGCTGTTTCTCGCTCCCTCGTAGCGGCGGCTGATGCTCGATTTGAGGAGATGCGCCGACTCCAGAGTCTCTTCCAAGACGCTCAGGCTCGACTGTCGACTGCGAAAGATGATACAGCCCGGCTCGCAATCACGCGTGACACCCAGGTTGCCAAAGCTGCGATAGAGGACGAAATGGTTGCGCGTTTGGCAGACGACTATGAACGGGGCTCGGTGCTGGCCTTCTTTTTTGCCGACCAATTGAAAGGAATTGAAACGTCGGGTTTTGATATAGCGAACTTCTTTGTGGACATGATCTCCAGCTTCGATCCGGCTCGTGAGATCCGCCGGCCAGTAGACTATAAGGAACCGCGTCAGCGGGCCCAGGCCGCGAGGTTGGCCCGGCTGAGCGCCCGGCAAGCTGAGAGCGAAGCTGCGACCTATTCTGAAGCCGACGCCGCAAAGGCGGCGATCATGGTGAAGAAGTTAGCGGAAGTAGAAGATACGCTCCGTTTAGGTGACTATCCTACCGCCGAAAGCCGATTGCAAGAGCTGCTCAAAGAGTATCCTCACGAGCCGCGAATCTTCTTTGCCTTGGCCCAAACTGCGAGTCTTGCCGCCGCGGATGCCACTGATGAAGCCGTGCAGAGTGACAGATTGGGTCGGGCACTGGCAAACTACCGCTTCGCGTTGGAAGCTTCTTCGCCTGAGACCGATCGCGCCTTAATCTCTCGCGCACACGAGGCCATGGGACGCATTCATGCGTTCTTGGAGGACCCCGCTGCTGCGGCAAAGGAGTTTGAGGAAGCAATCAAGATTGGGGACGTGCGGGGTGGTGCTTATAAGGAAGCCCTTGAAGGAAAACGCAAGTTGGCCCAACCCTAAGTGGTGGGGGAGCCACTCCGTGGGCGCCCCGCCCTGGCCGTCGGCGCCGTTATCCAAACTGGAGATCACGGGACAACATTTTCCATATCACATTTGACATTCGCGAATTTTCCATTTTTCGACAGCGATAGATGACCGAAGCAGGGAAGAGCAACGGCACGCCCCGAATGAAAAAGGGACGCCACGGACTGGCGCCCCTACAAATAAGGTTGGCATCCGAAGACTGTCAAATTACTCGAGGCGATCTTCGCACCCTAACGGGCGCAATCCGAGGAAGGTAAACTTCGATTTCCGGAATCACCGGAAGCTCGATGCGCGGTGTTCGGATGTCCATCTCGGGGATAACTGGCAATTCAATTCGCGGCACAATTACTCGCCGCCCGATCTGCCGTCCAGCCCTCGGCGCCACGCCTGGAAAACTGTCTCCTTCCTTTGGAGTGACCGTGACCGATTGCTGGCTTTTGTTTCGAATGATCGTCAGGTTAACGTCTCCCTCCTTTTTCTTGTTTATGGTTCGAGACAGGTCGCCTGCGCCTTCCACTTTTTCACCGTCGGCGGCAGTGATCACATCCCCGGCCTTTATACCGGCTTTCGCCGCTGGACTGTCATCCGCGACCGAAGTAACCAGCACTCCGCGACCATCAGTCACACCAAAATAATCGGCGAGTTGTTTGGTGAGCTGCATCGTACTGATACCTATGCGTCGATTGTTTCCAAACGCAAATACAAATCCTTCGTGGTCGGGCGCTGCTTCTTCCCATTTCCACATATTCGGGCCCTCCGGCATTACGCGTCGAAGCGCCCGAAGCCCTTGCATCATGTTTTCCTGACCTTCGCGTTTACCAACCGTAACTGTAACCTCTCGCTCAGAGCCCCCTCTACTTATTGCGACACGTGCTGTCTGGTCTGGAGCAACCTCGGATACCAGGCGGTTCAGTTTCCGCACACTTGTAACGTTCTCATTATCAAAGCGCAGGATCACATCGTCCTTTTTTAGGCCTGCCTTCTCAGCCGGGCTATCCTTTACCACGCCAGTGATGGCTACGCCCTTGGGCTCTCGCAAACCATACCGACTCATGTTTTCCTTGCCGATGTCTTCAGCGTAAACGCCCAGAAAACTTCCGCCGCCGACAAACAATGAAAAAGCCTCTGGTGGTTCGTCCGGCCCTTCCGGAGGGCGTGGCGGACCCTGTCCTGGCCCGGAAGTCGCTTGCTGCGCCAGTGCTATTCCGCTAGTTAAGAGCAGGGAGACAAGAAAATATGATGCACGTCTAAAGTTCATAATAGGAGAGTCCTCCGGATAGATTTTAGGTTTACACGTCTGAGATGTCAGGTAGGTTCCCAAAAAAATATACTTCTTTCGCGCCACTTAACTCCAGTTGAATCTTGCCCTCCGAATGCGCCAGGTCAAGATGAGCCACGGCCTCCGAGACTGCGAGAAAACGGTGCACATCATCAGCGTTGGGAAACATCTCCCGTGAGACTTCCCAGGGAGTAGCTCCAGACTTAGGCAAAAGCCTCATCACCTGAGCTTGGCGGTCTCGGATTGCCCGCAGGTAACGGTTAAACAGCTCTTCATAATCCCGCACAGGTTCACCGTGCCCTCCATGGACCAGGGTTGGCGCAAACGCGCGCAGCCGGGCCAAGCTGACAAGATATTCCGCCAGGGACGGGAACCGTTTGGCAGGGTCAATCGGATCGGGTGACAGAATGGGGTTCGGCGTGATGCGCTTGAGCACACAATCACCGGCAACAATAGTGCGGTCAGCTTCACGAATGAAGGAACATGAGCCAGGTGTATGACCGGGCGTGTGAACGATTACCAGCGAACCGGTTTCGAATTCCAGTTGGGCGTCATCCACAAGGGGATTGAAGTCGTCATCCCCAAAAGAATCCGAATATAGCCGCATATTTTCATAGAGCTGGCGCATTGTTTGGATTTCATCGTCGGGGACACCCGCACGCGCAAGAAGTAAACGATGGGCTTCATATTCCAGGCGGCCGGCGCGATGCCCGGTTTCCCAGCCATGAACCAGCACTTCAGCGTCTTTGGCTTCATCCAGTAGCGAACGAACCAACCCGCAATGATCTTCATGAGCATGCGTGAGCACTATGCGGCGAATGTCCGAGAGGCGCACGCCTGCTCGCCTCAGACCGTCCCGCAACGTTTCCAAGGCTTCTTTAGTCTTGGGACCCGTATCAATGAGGGTCAGAGGGTCATCGGCAATCAGATATACATTTACCGGACCGATATAGAAGGGTGTCGGCAGTGAGATGGGAATGATGCGCATGGTCAAATTGCGGACTGCTAACTGCCTATTCGCTAAGAACAAAGAGCTAAGGGTGCTCTTTGCCCTTTGCTCTTTGCCCTTTGCTCTTTGCTCTTTGCCCTACAAGACTCCGCAATTTAATAGACCCACTTATTGGCTTCAATCAGCACGTTAGCAATGCGCTGGCGCGCTGCAACGGTGTTCATCGGAGTGAGCTTAGTAAAACGCCGCAGTGCCGCCAAAAGCGTCCGCAGTTCATCGCCTTCCGCCATGGCCGCCAGTGTATTCCTGGCGTTGATCTCAATGCGCTCCATAGCATCATTACAAAACACCTTGGTCATATCGATGAAACGCGCAGCTGCTTCTTCCCCACCGGCTTCGCTCAACTTGCACGTTCGCAAAATAGCCGACTCCATGGCGTAAGTGTCCGTTATGATGTCGGCTATTCCCAACAGGACCTCCTGCTGATCCCCAAGGGCCATCATGTATTTCTGCGCCGCCGTGCCAAGGGTCATTAGCGCTACCTTCTTGGCATTCTTAGCCACCTTCTGTTCCGCTGCCAGAACGCCTCCATCATCCTCGAACCCCCCGAGCGCCGGCGAAAGCACCTCATCCATTAGGGCCTGGGCCGCGGGCAGAAGTGCAAGACGTCCGCTCATGGCACTCTTCATCAGGCGCCCTGGGATCAACATGCGATTGATCTCGTTTGTTCCCTCGAAGATCCGGTTGATACGCGAGTCGCGGTAGGCACGCTCGGCAGGGTAATCCGCGGAGTAACCGTAGCCACCGTAAATCTGGACCATCTCGTCAGCCACGTAGCCACAATATTCAGACAGCGCCACCTTGATAATTGAACATTCAGCTGCATACTCCTCAATCGCGCGGAGCCGGGCATCCATGTCCTTGTTGTCTGCGACTGCGCCGATACCCGCCTCAATCATGCCCAACGTGCGATAGATCATCGCTTCGCCGACCCAGGTGCGAATCGCCATCTCTCCAAGCTTTGCCTTAATAGCGCCAAAAGAGGAGATCGACTTACCAAACTGCTGCCGCTCGTTAGCGTAACGCACAGATTCGTTGACCATCAGCTTCATGCCACCGCAACACATTGCGCCTAGCTTGAATCGTCCGATGTTCAAAATGTTAAAAGCGATCTTGTGCCCCTTCCCCACTTCACCAAGGAGGTTCTCAGCAGGCGTCTTGACATCGGAAAGCACGAGCGCCGTGGTGCTTGAGCCTTTAATCCCCAACTTGTGCTCCTCAGCGCCTGAGGTAAGGCCCGGCTGCCGCTCAACAATGAAAGCGCTAAACTTGTCGCCGTCGATTTTTGCGAACACCACAAAAATGTCGGCAAACCCTCCGTTAGTAATCCACATCTTTTCGCCATTGAGGATGTAATGACTACCGTCATCGCTCAATCGTGCGGTAGCTTTACCAGCCATTGCATCCGAACCCGCAGCCGCCTCAGTCAACGCGTAAGCAGTGATCAACTCACCCGAAGCGATCCTGGGAAGGTACTTCTGCTTCGCTGCTTCAGTACCAAAGTAAATGATTGGCAAGAGGCCAATGCCGCTCTCGGCACCCAACGTCGTGGCAAACGAGGCAGAGCGGCCAATGTTTTCGCCCACCAGCGCGCCGCTTGTCTGATCCAACCCAAGACCACCGTACTCCTCCGGAATGTTCGCGCCAATGAGACCCAGGTCCGCGGCGCTCTTTACCAGTTCCCGAGCAAGTTTCCAGTCATGTTGCTCCAACTCGTCGATACGCGGAATCACTTCGTTATCGACGAATTGCCGAGTGGTCTCGGCAATCATGCGGTGTTCTTCGGTAAAATCTTCCGGCGTGAATATTTCTCCTGGTAATCGCTCTTCAACTAAAAACGCCCCACCTTTGACCAATGGCTTCTGCTCTATTATGGCCGCCATATCCTTATTCCTTTCTCCAGCCAGAACAATAGTCCGATCACGTACTTGAATATCAAGCGAAGGGTCCCAACTAACCGAGAGGTATTTGCCGTTTTATCTCCTCAGGCATCCATTCCCGAGTTTCAGCATAAGTTTCCAGGATGCGCATGAGATCCAACTCATCCTTCTTGCGTTTTGTAGGACGGCGTTGGGGATCGCTCCAGGCCCAGATCTTGCCGCGAATTACATTTCTAAGTGTCGCCACGGGGACTTCACATCCCAGGACCTCCCGCGAATTGGTATCTTTCAAGAATTCCTGATAACGAGGATCCAGGCTGAGCTGGATCCGCAGATCGCTTCCAGGCCTGTTCACATTGAGTGAATGAGCAAACTCGCGAACTGAAAATCCTACTTGCCTTAACTCGTCGCTAATCGCAGGTAACTGTGGAGAAATCACAACTATGTCGGCATCCAGCGTGTATACGGGCTCCACGAAGCAATTTACCGCAAGACCTCCGATCAAACACCATGGGCCATGGCGATTTAGTATTGAGACCAGTGCGCCAAAATCACTGCTGCCGCTGCCAGTCACCGATTCGAATATCTCTGATGCAGTCATTTTCAAACCTCATAATTAAAGCCGTTCAAAAATACCGGCGGCGCCCATGCCTCCGCCAACACACATGGTCACCATTCCATAGCGACCGCCGCGCCTCTCCAACTCTCTCAGAATGCTGGCGGTCAACTTTGCTCCCGTGCAACCGAGTGGATGACCCAAAGCAATGGCGCCGCCATTGACGTTCACCTTTTCGGGATCAAGCCCCAGCGTCTTGATAACCGCCAGAGACTGGGCAGCAAACGCTTCGTTCAGTTCGATCACTTCGATATCGTTGAGAGTGAGTCCCGCCAATTTCAAGGCCTTCGGAATGGCGAACACCGGACCAATCCCCATCTCTTCAGGAGGGCATCCGGCAGTCGCAAAGGCCACGAAGCGCGCCAATGGTTTCAGCTCGAGAGTCCGGGCCCGCTCGTCGGAAACCAACACTGCTGCTGCGGCCCCGTCTGACATCTGGGAAGCATTGCCGGCAGTGATTGTGCCTTGCGCGTGAAAAGCAGGTTTCAAACTGGCCAAAGCTTCGAGACTGCTGTCGCGTCGTACGCCCTCATCGCGATCAAAGACAACTTCTTGTTGCTGCTTGCGATTCTTTTCGTCCCGCTCTTCCATAACAACCTTTAGAGGAACGGTTTCCTCCTGAAACTTGCCGGCATCCAGCGCCGCGGCGGCGCGAACGTGTGAGCGCAGGGCAAACTCGTCCTGCTCTTCCCGAGAAACTTCATACTTGCGGGCAACATTTTCTGTCGCCAATCCCATGTTGATATAGAAGTCGGGGTAATGCTCAACCAGATATGGGTTAGGCCGAATGATATGGCCACCCATCGGCATCATTGACATTGTTTCCAGTCCACCGGCAACGACTGCCTCCGCGCCACCGATCCGGATGCGGTCGGCGGCAATGGCAATCGATTGCAAGCCAGATGAGCAGAACCGGTTGATAGTCATCGCGCTCGATTCGACAGGCAGGCCGGCTCGAATAGCTGCCGCCCGGGCGACGTTCATCCCTTGCTCCGCTTCCGGCATGGCACAACCCATTATGACGTCTTCTATCTGTGCGACGTCGAGGCGGGGCACTCGCGACAGCGCCTCTTTTATCACTGCGGCGCCCATCTCATCCGGCCGCGTGTTTCGCAAAGTGCCCTTTGGGGCCTTACCAACAGCCGTACGTACGGCGGAAACAACAAATGCGTCTCTCATTAACTACCCCCCCGAAAGAATACAGAAGACAGAAGTCAGGAGACAGAATGTCTTCGCCATTACGAAGACATCTCGGCTCCCTCTCTCCACACCTGGGATCAGGAAACACGCGCAGAGATCGCTCCCGCGTACTTGGAGAGAAGTCTGCCAACTTCGTCAATTGCGACCATAAGCTCTTTCGTATCGCCGTAGCCAAGATCCCTGGTTAGAATCAAATAATATCGACATTCTTCCAAAGAACCCTGTGCTACATTCATAAAACGCGCTTTGTCCAGTCGGCCTCTCTTCTTGAAACCCTCGGCGATGTTTGCAGGAATTGAAATCGCAGCTCTCCGAAACTGTGAAGAAAGCCCGTAAATCTCTTCGCGCGGAAAACCTTTGCTAATACGATAAACGCCCAGAACGAACTGATGTGCTTTCTGCCATACAATCAAGTCCTGAAAAGTTCGAGCCGGTGATCGATCCATGATTTTTCCTCCTGTTTTCTGTCTTCTGTCTTCTGTTTTCTCTTCTTCTAGTTTCGAAGCGGCTTCCCGGTCTTCAGCATATGGGCCATGCGCTCCTGGGTCTTGCGCTTGCCGATGAGCGACAAGAACGCCTCACGTTCCAGGTCCAAAAGATACTGCTCAGAAACTCGCGTAGCATGATTTAGATCACCGCCAGTTAGAATACGCGCAAGTTGCTCACCAATCTCGGCATCGTGATCAGAGATATAGCCACCCCGCTTCATCTGGTGAATCCCCAGCTTTAAGGTTGCCAGAGCCGGAAGACCCATCGCGAGAATATCTTTACGCTGTTGCGGCTGGACGTAACCACTTGCTGCCAATGCCAGCACCTCCTTCTTCGCGTCGGCGATCAGCCGTTGACCATTCATTGAGACGGTATCTTCTTCGGAAAGAAAACCGAGCTGTTGTGCTTCTGCCGCTGAACTGGCTACTTTAGCCAGGGCGATGGTCTCGAACGCTCTCTTGACGAAAGGAAATGGATCGGCGTCAGCCAGTTTATTGGGGATGGCATCCAGTGCGCGCACAAGCATCTCTTTCGTACCGCCGCCTGCCGGAATGATTCCAACGCCGACTTCGACTAAGCCAATATAGGTCTCCGCAGCCGCACGCACCCGATCGGCGTGCAAAACCATCTCGCAGCCACCACCAAATACCATCTGAAATGGCGCCACCACGACAGGTTTGGGTGAATAGCGCAGACTCATCGTCGAGTTCTGAAACACACGCACCATCATGTCCAGATCTTCCCAGTTCTCGTCCTGGGCTTCCATCAACATCAGCATCAAGTTGGCCCCAACGCAGAAGTTTGGGCCCTGATTGCCAACCACCAGTCCCACAAAATTCCGTTCAACTTCAGCGAGGGATTGCTTAAGCATCTCAAGCGTGTCACCGCCTATAGCATTCATCTTGGAGTGAAACTCCAGACACGCCACGCCGTCGCCGATATCGATGAGCGAGGCGCCCGCATTCTTCTTAATAACGCCGGTGCGTTCTTTGACCGATTTCAGAACAATGATGCCAGGCTGATCCGCCAGTGGCAGGTACTTCTGAGCACTAAAATCGAAGTAAGACTGCTGTACCGCGTCCTTTACGTAAAAAGCCTTGGCGCCGGCAGCCATCATCTTCAGGACGTGAGATGGCACCTTTTGGCCCTCGTCCTTCATGCGGGCAACGGATTTTTCCACTCCGATCGCGTCCCATACTTCGAATGGGCCCAACTCCCAGTTAAAGCCCCATCGCATCGCACGATCCACTTCGACGATTGTGTCTGCGATTTCCGGGATACGCTCCGCTGCATAACACAGAGTTTGAGAGAGTGTCTTCCAGAGAAACGCGCCGACTCGATCCTTGCCCCAGACAAGCATTCTTATTCTCTCCGCCGTATCTTCGATGTTCTTGCTCATTTCGAGCACCGGGAGTTTGACTTTCTGCGAGGGTCGGTATTCGAGCGATGCGGTGTCGAGGGTCCATATCTCCTGTTTGTCTTCTGCTCCCTTCTGCTTGCGGTAGAAGCCACCTTTGGTTTTGTTGCCAAGGAGCCCTTTGGCAACCATGCTGGTCAAAAACTCCGGCGCCACAAAAGCCTGACGCTCTACCTCGGGCAGGGCATCATGGAGGTTTTTGATTACGTGTGAAAACACGTCCAATCCGACCAGGTCGAAGGTCCTGAAGGTCGCTGTCTTTGGCCGGCCAATTGCCGGGCCAGTAATCTTGTCGATCTCCTCAATCGAATAACCGTCGTCGAGCATGGTCCTGATTGTCTGTAGAGCGCCAAACGTCCCGATCCGGTTGGCGATGAAATTGGGCCGGTCTTTAGCCGCCACAACGCCCTTGCCAAGCCGCTGGTCGAGAAAACCAAACATGAAGCAAGAGATTTCCCCCAGCGTTTTTTCGGTACGAATGATCTCCACCAGGTGCAGGTAACGGGGTGGATTGAAAAAGTGAATGCCCAGAAAGTGGCTCTGGAAATCTTCTGAGCGCCCTTCAGCCAGCAGATGAATGGGGATGCCACTCGTATTAGAAGCGACAATGGTTCCCGGCCGCCGGTGCTGTTCTACTCGCTCATAAAGTTTTCGTTTGATGTCAAGATTTTCGACGACGGCTTCGATTATCAGATCGCAATTCTTGAGTTTTGGGAGATCGTCTTCGAAATTTCCAATCTCGATCAGGGAAGCGAGTTCAGGTATGAAGAAAGCAGCCGGCTTCACTTTTCGGGCGCTCTCCAATCCGGCTCTAGCAATCCTGTGGCGCACCTCTCTGGCACTGGTGGTCAACCCCTTTGCCTGCTCCGCGGGAGTGAGTTCCCGCGGCGCGATATCGAGCAGAAGTGTGGGAATTCCCGCATTGGCCAGGTGCGCGGCAATCTGCGCTCCCATGGTTCCGGCACCTAATACAGCAGCTCTTTCAATACGCATAATGGTCGGTGGTCAGTTGTCAGTATTCTGTTATTTAGTATTGTTGCATCTCCGGTCATCATACTGAATGAGGGCTCATTCAGCAAGCAAATCCTAACTTGGCCCGCGGTTTTACGTGGTTTTTTCGCTCCTCCTTTTGTCCGGCTGCAACCCCCAGAACGAGATAAGACAGACACCTACCGTGACTACCTGCCAACTGGCCACGGACCACGGACTACTGACCACTTACCATTATCAATAATTTGTCAGGATGTCATGGGCCGCGAATCCCATCTGCTCCAAGCGATCCCGCGTCTGCTCGATCATTTCCGGAGAGCCGCAGATCAGCGCCACGGGCGAAGATAAAATCGGCAACACATGGTCCAGCAAAGATTGGACGTAACCCGTAGGGCCGGACCAGTCGTGCCCGTCAGGTCGTGAAATCACCTGCCGCAACTCTATCCCTGCTTCTTCCCACGTTTCGGTCTCCTCCTGATAACAGAAGTCGCCGGGAATGCGGGCGCCGTAAAGCACAACCAACTCGCCGAAATCATTCTTGCGTTTCAAGACATGACGCAGCGCCGAACGTAGCGGAGCCACACCAGTACCCATCGCCACGAAAACCAGATCTCTTCCCTTTTGCTGGTTGAGAGCAAAACCGTGCCCCGCCACGTGCAACAGTTGCACTCTCTCGCCCGGTTGCATCTCGAATATCCGCATGCTCGCCCCGACGCGCTGCTTTACCAGAACCTGCAGTTCCGGATCCTCCGGCGCGCTGGCAAAGGCAAAGTAAGCTGGCTCTTCTCCGGCAACCTGCAGCTCAGCCACCTGGCCAGGTATGAACTGCACGCCGTGGGTTCCACCCGCCCCGACTGGCATTAGATCGAAGGAACGAATGAAGCGTGCTTGCTCATGTACGCGTCTGATGACCAGCTGCATGGATTTAGTCTAGCAAAGGTAATTCGGATTCGCCGAAGCGAGGTGCTACAATGAAGGCTATCAAACCGGCATGACCCAAAAGGTAACTTGTATCTTTTGTCTCGCTATTCTCTCGATAGCAATTCTATTAGCTGTCGCGCCACGCTCTTCCGCTCAGTCGGGACGACGCTTGCCTCGCTCCACGTCAGTCCCTACGCCGGAACCTACACCCACTCCGCAAACGAAGAAGCCTGAAAAAGAGAGCAAGCGGCTGAACCTCATTGTAGGCATGGACCGTTTTAGCCGGGTCAACACGTCGCTTTATGTCACTGAAACGATCTTACATTCTTGCGCGGACCGCCTCCGGGATCCGGAATCAGTTGCTGTGGAAGTTGTCCAACGCGACATGGGGCGCGGCGAGGCCATACGCCGGGCCAAAGGCGAAAAGGATGTCTATGTAGTGTGGTTGCAGCTGAGTTCTGACAGCTTGCGCAGCGACAGTCAAGCGGTGGATCTTAGTGATCTCGTCCTCGAATACTGGGTCTTCAGTCCTATAACTGCTGACGTAAGAACCTCGGGTCGAACATACCCCCAGGCTTATCGCCGTAGAGGGGTAATCGTTAACCCCAGGAGGGGCATCTATGGTGATTATTTGTTGAAAGAGGCCGCTCGCGATGCCGCCGAAAGAATCCTGGCCGGCTTGGGAGTTCGTACAAACCCGCCTCCAAAAAGTCTAGAGTCTGGAGTCTAGCCCCCAGACTAATTCTCCGCCTCACTATAAATGCTGTCGATGACGTCGCGATATTTCTCATCGACCACACGTCGCTTCACTTTCAAAGTTGGCGTCAACTCGCCCCCTTCTATTGTCAGCTCATTCTCCAGAAGTGCAATCCTCTTCACTCGTTCATACTGAGCAAGATCGGGAGTCACGAGAGCGATCTGGCGTTCAAACAGATTGATGATGCGCGGGTGTTTGGACAATTTTGCGCGGTCATGCTCGTCGATTCCTTTCAATTGAACGTAGGATTCAATCTGTTCCCAATCTGGGACGATCAGTGCCGCAGGAAACTTGCGACCGTTGCCGATTAGAACGACCTGGTTAACAAAACGTGAACCCTTGATCAACTGCTCTATAGGTTGTGGCGCAATATATTTGCCGCCGGAAGTTTTGAAGAGCTCCTTCTTGCGATCTGTGATGCGTAAATAACCATCTGAGTCAAGCGTGCCGATGTCGCCTGTCTTGAACCAACCATCATTAGTGAACACTGCCCGGGTTTCAGCAGGTTTGTTATAGTAGCCTTTCATCACATGTGGACCGCGGGTTTCGATCTCGCCATCAGGAGCTAGTCGCACCTCCACATTTCTAATGGCCTTGCCTACTGTCCCGATGCGATTGTCTTCCAATCTACCGGCAGTGATAACCGGCGACGTTTCAGTCAGTCCATAACCCTGAACGATCGGCAACCCGGCACCAAGAAAAACGTAACCCAACTCCTCAGAAAGCGCGGCCCCCCCTGAAACCAGCAACCGGATGCGCCCCCCCAGGGCATTTCTCAGTTTTGCGAAGATCAGTTTGTCCGCGATTTTGTGCTTCAGCCTCATGGGCAGCGACACCGGCCATCCAGCCGCGACCAAACGCGCGTACTGCGCGCCTACAGCTGTTGCCCAGTTGAGCAGTGCCAAATTGAGCTTGCCCTTTTCCGCCGTCTTCTCTTTGACCCGTGCCAGAATCTTTTCGAAGATGCGAGGCACGGCTACAAAGATTGTCGGCTTTACTTCCCGCAGGTTCGGTCCAATCTTATCCAGCGACTCGCCGTAATAGACCGCCATGCCATTATGCAGATACATGTACATCGCCGTGCGTTCGAAGATATGTGAAAGTGGCAATACAGAAAGCACAATGTCAGCTTCGCCGAAGGATAGGTGACCGGCACAATCGATAACGTTTGATACCAGGTTGGCATGCGTCAGCATTACACCTTTTGGCTCGCCGGTCGTCCCTGAAGTGTAAATTATTGTGGCCAGTTCATCGGGTTTGGTTTCATGGGCCAACTGCTGGATCACGTTCGGACTGTCCAAGAGCGCGGCACGACCTCGTTCTTCCAGTTGCTCCAGTGTTAGACCTTCATCCGCTCGCACGCCAGAACTATCCAAAAAAACTACATTCTCGACAGCGGTTGTCTTGAGCATCTCACGAAGCTGGAGAAACTTGCCGCGATCTGCCAGCACTAGGAGACGCGAACCGGAATCTTTAAGAATGTAGTGGACCTGTGGAGGTGTTAAGGTTGGATAGATGGGTACATCGATGGCTCCTGCAAAGAGGCAGCCCGCATCAGTTAAGGTCCACTCAACCCGGCTCTCTGAGAGTATGGCGACCCGGTCGCCGTGTCTCACGCCAAGGGAATAGAGTCCGGCGGCAAGCAGTTGTACCCGCGCCAACAGCTGCTCCGAAGAAATCGAATGCCAGTGCCCATCGCGCTTGTAGTTGAGTGTATCCGGTCGGTTATGGACCCGGGTCAGGCGTTCAAAGAGCTCGACCAGCGTGACGGGCTCGTCAACGGTAAACGGGGTTCTTTTCGGCGCCGCAACCGGCGGCGCCGTGGTTGTTTCCGTTACCAGATTCATCTGGCGGCGACTCCATTGAGAAAAATATCGAGCACCTCATCCGCCATGGGAGCCAATTTGTAACGTCGCTTCGAGAGAATCCAATTGGTCGCCATCTCGTCGAGCGCGCCAAAGAGCACCTTCGCTACGACATTAGGATTCAGCCTGGCTCGAAAAGCGCCCGCCTGCTGGCCTTCTTCAAAAGTAGTACGAATCAAGGCCAGGTACTCGGCAAAACCGGCGGCCGAAAACTCCTGCATGAACTTGGTGGAACCCCGCAATTCAACCTGAAACACTACCGCGAGATCCCGGTCAGCGCCCAAACGTTCAAGGTGCAACAACGCAATCTGACGCAATCTCTCTCTCGGATCAGCAACCCCTTCGAGACGTCTACGCCCCTCGACAATCGCCTCTTCCATATTTCGATCAAAGACAGAGTGGAGTATGTCCTCCTTGCCTTTGAAGTAGAGATAGACGGTGCCATCAGCCACACGTGCCTCACGCGCGATATCAGCAACTTTGGAATTAAAATAGCCATTGTGGGCAAAGACCCGAATTGCAGCGCGGAGTATTGCTTCGCGCTTATCGGCGACTGCGGGACGAACAGGATTTAGTGAGCGAGCGGAACGCATGATTTAGATCGGCAATGTTACTGAATGAACAGCCACTCAGTCAGTTTAGCCTAACCTCTGATTGTGGTTTCGTGCAACAGAAAGTCAGTTTGTAGGAGGGGTTTCCGTGTCCGCCGGTTTGCGGCGGGATTCGCCAGGCCCATCGAGGACTTGCGCTGGACTCAGTTCGGTTGGTGGTGGTGGTTCGGTGCCTTTAAATAGGAACTGCTGTGTCGGATAGGGAATCTCAATACCGCGTTCGCGAAACAACGTTTCGATGCGGTAGTTAATGTCGCTCTTGATCTGGGCATGGCGGTTTGGTTGGCGCGTCCATATAAGCAAACGAAAATCGAGCGAATAATCGCCAAAGCGTAGGAACTGTACTTTTGGCTGCGGTTCGCTAAGGACATTTTCAATCCCCTGCGCCGCTGCCAGCAGAGTCTCGGTAACAAGTTTCACATCAGAGTTGGTGGCCACGCCGATAGGAATCGAGATTCGTGCGCGCGGATCGCCATATGACCAGTTTATAACCCGCTGGCTAACCAACTTGGAATTGGGAACGATAATAGCAATGCGATCATTGGTGCTTACGATAGTTGTGCGCAGGTTAATACTCTGGACATCGCCTTCATCTTCCCCGATCGTGATGCGGTCACCGACTCTTACTGGTCGCTCGAAAAGCAGTATGAAGCCGGCTGCTATGTCGGCCGCGATGTATTGCAGACCAAAGCCAATGCCAACGGAAAGCGCAGTGAACACCACCGCAATCGAGGTGAGATCAATACTAAACGCCTGCTTCAGGGCAATGAGGATCCCAACTGTGACGACGATATAGTTGACGAGTCTGGCAATGGTGTAGCGCAACCCAGGATCAATGTGGCTGCGTTTGGCAAGCCGACGGTCTAGAAGCGTGCTGGCGCTGCGGCCTACCGTCAACGTAAGAATCAGGACGATCACGCCGATGACTAGACTGGAAAGCGAAATCTGAATATTGCCGAAGCTAAATTTGTGGTTAATGTATTCCCAAACGCGTCTGACGACTCCAGACGTGTCTTGCCACGCCAGAGCCAGGCTCAGTAAGAGTTTGATGAATGTTTGACTTAAAAACACATTACACTCCACACGCAAAAACTAACTATATAAACCAGTGCACGCGACCGTCAAAGAAGTCTGAACCAAACGCAGGGTGAGCCCACGTTCCCTCCACACTTCAGCCACCACCGCTGCACTAATAAACACAGTGTGATGTTTTGACGTTCAGGGTTGGGTGAAAGTGGAGCAGTGTGCATTTAGGTATGGATCACAACTAACTACTATTTTGTTGCTAATATGCTCCGCCTATTCTAAGCTTCCCTTCGTCGGTTTCTTGCTGGTACCCCCTCTCAAGCAGTCGGTTGCTTGGCGGATTTGAGATAAACTCGCGCCGTGCTGCTAGCGATAGCCAAAGGAACTGCCCAAACTCGTCACTCGTGCGTCTTGACTTGAATAACAATTGACAGACTTTGAGCATTAGTCTCCGCAATTTGCATCTGAAAAGAATGGAACATGCTTGATCGTTTCCCCACGCATTTGTTGGACCTCGCCCACATGGTCGTCCTGGATCTTCAAGGGATAATTGTTTTCTGGACAAAGGGTACTCAGCAGATGTACGGCTGGAGTTCTCTCGAGGCAGTCGGAAAGGTGGCAAGAGACCTTTTGCAGACGGAATTTCCCGAACCGCTCGAGCAAATCAGAGCGAAGTTGGCCGGCGAGGGTGAGTGGCAGGGCGAACTTGTGCATACAAAGAAAGACGGCCAGAGGATTGTAGTCGCCAGTCATTGGGTGCTGCATAAAGATGAACATAACAACCCCTATATTCTTGAGGTTAATAATGATGTAACCGAGCTAAAGCGGACTGAGCAATACCTACGCGAAAGTAGGGCGCAATTAGAGAATCTGCTCGGCTCGGCTATGGACGCCATCATTACGGTTGACGAAGAACAGCACATTGTTCTCTTCAACGCGGCGGCGGAGAAAATGTTTCGGTGCTCTAGGAACGAGGTCATCGGTCAACCAGTGGATCGCTTCATTCCGGGACGCTTTCGGGTAGCGCATTCTGACCACATACCCGCCTTCAGCCAAACCAATGTCACGAGCCGATCAATGGGCTCTCTGGGAGCTATTTCAGGAATCCGTGCTAATGGGGAGGAGTTTCAAATTGAAGCTTCAATCTCTCAAACCGAAGTGAGAGGGCGCAAGCTCTTCACCGTAATTCTTCGCGACATCACCGGGCGGAAGCGTGCCGAGGAGCGATTTCGGCTCGCGGTGGAGTCTGCTCCAAACGCCATGGTGATGGCTAATGAAGAAGGAAAAATAATATTAATTAACTCTCAAACGGAGCGGTTGTTCGGCTATGAAAGAGAGGAGCTCATCGGAAAATCGGTGGAGTTATTAGTGCCTCACCGGTTCCGTGGCGAACACCCGCAGTTTAGGGAAGACTTCTCCAACCATCCAAAGGTCAGAGCGATGGGTGCGGGACGAGACCTGCACGGTTTGCGAAAAGATGGCACTGAAGTACCTATCGAAATTGGGCTCAACCCGATTCAGACCGAGACTGGAAACCTGGTGTTAAGCTCGATTGTGGATATTACGGAACGGAAGCGGTCAGAGGAAGAACGAGAACGACTCCTCGCCCGGGAGCAAACGGCCCGGCGCGATGCAGAAAACGCCAACCGGCTCAAAGACGAGTTTTTAGCTACCGTGTCCCATGAGCTGCGCACGCCTCTAACCAGTATGCTCGGATATGCCAAGCTACTGCGTGCGGGCATGCTGGATACGGCCGATTCCACGCGTGCACTTGAGGCAATTGAGCGAAATACCAAAACCCAGGCGCAAATCATTGATGACATCCTCGAGGTTTCACGGATCATCACCGGCAAGCTGCGCCTCAACTTGCGGCAAATTAATCCGGCAACGGCCATCGAGGCAGCGATCGACGCTGTGCGTCCGGCGGTTGAAGCCAAGGGGATTTCCCTGAGTTGCGACCTGCAACCCTCTACGCCGACTGTAATGGCCGACTTTGACCGCTTACAACAGATTGCCTGGAACCTCTTGTCCAACGCCGTAAAGTTCACTCCCGAACGCGGAAGCATCGAAGTTCGGCTGGAACAAAGGAATCATCGACTTTATTTCGAAGTAAAGGATAGTGGCGCGGGAATTGCTCCTGAGTTTCTGCCTTACGTGTTTGATCGTTTTAGTCAGGCGGATAGTTCAGTGACGCGCTCATTCGGCGGGTTGGGATTAGGCTTAGCAATAGTGCGTCATTTAATCGAGCTGCACGGTGGTACCGTGGCAGTTATGAGTGCGGGCGAGGGTCTCGGCGCTACCTTCGTTGTAACGCTGCCATTCGCTGCGAGAGAAGAGGCTGCCATCGCCTCGGCTGGAGGCGCTGCGCGTGGTGAAGCCAGCAAAATGTCCCAGCAAAATGACGTTTATCCAGCGCTGGATGGTCTGAAGGTCTTGGTTGTAGACGACGATGAGGACACTCGCAGGATGGTCACAATGCTTTTCGAGCGCTGTGGCTCTGAAGTACGTGCGACTTCGACAGCCCGCGAAGCGTTAGAGTTGTTTGAACTGTGGCACCCTGAAGTGATGGTCTGCGACATTGGAATGCCTGAGGAGGATGGTTATTCCCTAATTCGTCGGGTACGTTTGGCAGAAGCAAACCGAACTGAGCAGACTCCGGCTGTGGCGCTGACTGGATATGCTCGTTCTGAAGATCGAGCCCGTGCTCTCGCGTCTGGTTATCAAATGCATATTGCCAAGCCTATAGATCCCTTCGAGCTAACAACCGCCATTACAAGACTCGCCAAACGCAACCAGCAGAGTTAGATTTCAAATGGTTCACATCTTCAATCATCTACGAGTTAATGGCAAGTAAAGTAAGAGGCATCATAATACCGGCGATCTTTTTTACGGCCGGTATCGTATTTGGAGGATACCTCTTTGCCGACACACGACCCCGCTCAATACTGGCACTGAACAAATGTGAAAACCGTTGCCTCAAACCCAACGAGCTAGCTGGAGTCGTAGCCTCTGTGGGCATTCAAAAGTTCTCCTATTTCATTCCCTCAGTTGTAATGGAGACGGACAAAACCATTGTGATTAAGCACCCATCACCCGAAGCTCGCATTCACTATGTCATTATTCCGAAAAAGGACATCAAGAATATCGGTGAGGCATCAGAAGAAGATAAGGCGTATCTGCTTGATGTATTCGCAGTGGTAAGTAAGATTGTAAAAGAACAACATCTGGAACAATACAGAGTCGTTACAAACGGGCCAGCTTACCAGAGCGCCACGTACTTACACTTTCACCTGATGGCCAGGTAATACATGTCCTTCATAAGCAAGACAACTGCCTTCCTGGGCATGCATGCTCTTCGCAACCTTGTCTCTGATTCGATTGCCATAGACATGGGCTCGGCAACTACCGTCATCTATGTGCGCGGGCGCGGCGTGGTGGTGGACGAACCATCTCTTGTTGCCGTCAGCACCACCACCGGAGACGTGATAGCGATCGGGACGGAGGCACACCAGCTTTATGGGCGCGAAGCACGCGAAGTGACGGTGATCGCCCCTTTGCTCAGTGGGGTTGTGGCGGATTTTGAAAGAACCAGGGAGATGCTCGCGTTTTTTGTGCGAAAGGCGCGGGGCGGCCTGTCATATTTTAGCCGTCGCGCACTGATGAGTGTCTTATCTGATATCACACAGGTTGAGCGGCGCGCGCTGCTGACTGCGGCGGAGCATACCGGCATCGGCCGCGTGTGCATGATAGAGGAAGGCCTGGCCGCGGCTTTCGGCGCCGGTATCAGCGTGGATGACCCTCATGCTTCCGCTATCGTTGACGTGGGCAGCGGCAAAACAAGCGTTGCAATAGTGGCGCATGGTGCGATCGTTCATGCAAGGGCGACGCGGATTGGGGGTTCGGATATTAATGCGGCGATTATTGATCACGTCCGGCGTCACCGCGGATTAGTCATCGGGGCTCGCTCAGCAGAGCGTCTTAAGCTTCAGCTGGCTGCAGCCAACATGCCCGCGGAGCTCGCGCAGGAGATTCCGGTAAAGGGTCGCGACGTACTGACGGCCGGGCCTGAGGCGATCGACCTTACTGTAGGTGAAATTTATCCCGTCGCTCACGAAGTGGTACGCAAGATAGCGCAGGGCGTGGCTACGACGCTCACGGAGTTGCCTCCTGAAGTAGCTGGCGATGTATACGATCGAGGAATCATCCTGACAGGCGGCGGCGCACAGTTTGGCACTCTGGCAGACCATCTGCGTGACTTGACCAAACTTCCGGTACGGATCGCGGAAGAACCCAGATATGCAGTCGTGCGCGGACTGGAGAGAATGTTCGACGAGCCACTGTGGCTACGTCGAGTCATGCGTAATGACCCAGGCTTGCTATTGGATCTCGAGAGCGGATCCTCTGCCTTTGAAATTTAGTTGGATATACAATAGCCGACCAGTGAGGACCCGAATGAGAATAGTAATTCTGACTTATATATTCGTTCTTTCCGGACCTTCTCTCCTGGCCCAACAATCACCTGTTTGGGACCGCGTTTACACCTTCGACGACAGCATGATTGAAATGAACACCTCCGACTTGGTAATTGGCGGTAACATTGCACGCGCGACTTTTCGCTGGACCTTTGATCAACCTGAGATATTGAGTGGTCAACCCCAACAAAGGTACAAGAGCCGGAACGAGGTATTTGAGTTTAATTGCATTGATAAGCGTTATCGGCCATATGAAATTTCATTCGTTGATGCCGCAGGGAAGCTAATCCGCACAGAGGAGGGGAATCCGCCTGCCAAATGGCTCGCCGTCGATCCTGGAAGCATGATCGATAAGCTCTTTACACCCGCCTGCCAGTTATTCAATGAGAGAACGCTTCTTTCACCTTCGAACGAGGCGATTGAATTGGAGAGCCAATGATTAATGGACAGTTGAAAATAGTTTCTGCTACTGACTATTCCCACTGACCCCGACTCGAACACTTGTCTCGACAGAGTGCAGTCCTGGTGGCGCTCATTTTCACAGAAGTGGTGCTGTACACGATTGAGGGAGGTGGGCACACGTTACCGGGCGGTCGTCAGTATTTGCCGGAGCGACTGATCGGCAGAACGAGCAGAGACTTGGAAGGCAGTCAAACTATTTGGGACTTCTTCGAAAAGCACCTGGCCAGATAGATAATTACCATCGTTCCAATTGCTGTTTGATACATGCGGCTGAGCAGCGATACCCTCAGTTCGCTGCTCGCCACTCGGCCCGCACGGGAATACAGTTGTACTTAGTTGTACTTAACCACTTTGCCGGTTCTCGGATGATTCCAACTACGCATTTCTGTCGGGATATACCAGACGCGTATCAGTCCTCCCGCCCGCTCCAACTTTTCTAATGCTCCGTCTTCCATACCCAGCCAGCAAACATCGAAATCGAAATAAAGGCTCCGACCTGAATGCCGCTGTATCCACTCTCGCTGGAAGGTTCAAGAGTTGGGTGGCCTTCAACCGAGGCGAGCGGGCGGCCCATTAACACGTAGAGGCGAGAAGAGAGACGCCGCTTCAATCTAATCAGACTGTGCGGGCCCAGATATGCAAAGAGGGCCACTCCGACTATTGTCGCGAGGACGCTTTCGATGATGCCGAAGAGGCGCGTCGGCCTCACGCCCCGACCCAGCAAGGATGAAGGCGGAAGATGCGGAGGCCAAACCGATTCAGCTGATCTACTTGAGTCAAATTCCGTCCAAAAATTAAAAACCAAAATCCCCTTTTCATCCTTCATCCTTCCGCCCTCATCCTTGCTTTTCGGGCCTGTAGCTCAGCGGAATCAGAGCGTCTGTCTTCTAAACAGAATGTCGCAGGTTCAAGTCCTGCCAGGCCCACCAGTTACTAGCGGAGTAGCTCAAGCTGGAAAGAGCGTTCGTCTCATAAACGAAAGGGTGTGGGTTCGAATCCCGCCTCCGCGACCAAATTTTTCCGGGGCTATGATCTAAAGGGATGATGCCTGCCCTGCAAGCAGGACGTAGAGGTTCGACTCCTCTTAGCTCCACCAACTGTTCGGCGATGTAACTCAAATTGGATAACAGAGTGTCGGTCTTGTAAACCGGACGATAAGGGTTCGAGTCCCTTCATCGCCTCCAAGCAACAGAAATGGGGACCGGGCGACGGGGAGACGGGGAGACGCGGAGAAGTCTTTGCTTTTTCTCCCCGTCTCCGTGTCCGTCGTTTGCGGGATGGTGTAACTGGCAGCACGTCGGGCTTTGAACTCGAAGATGAAGGTTCGATTCCTTCTCCCGCAGCCAGTTTTCAAGCTCACTCTCTAAAAGGTACTTCGATTCTTCGAACATAGGGGGTCAGGAGTGTGGCAATGTTTCTACGATTCATGTCAATGGAGTTCGATGAAGATTCGGAATGCAGAGTCGGTATCTTTCAGACTGCCTATGATCTGCTCGACTCTGGTCACCTTTCTGCGTACGAAGAGACTTGACTCTTGGATGTGCTCAATTGGTTTGATGTGAATCTGAAACGTCCAAGTCGATTTAGCCGTTCGTTGAAGGGAACACGACAGTGGCCGGGGATATGTTGGTTTCGATCTTCGGCGAAGGAACATCTTAAGCGCATCTGGCAGATGGCCTGAATTCTGGACGGAAATTGCATGCCTATCTGGATGGTTAAGACAAAGACTCCCGGTTACATGGTCTATGAAGATGAATTTCAGGTGGTGGCTGTGCCCTTCATGGATTTGAAACGGCACATATAGGAGGTAAACGACGATGGCAAACAAGACTCTATTCAAGTCGCTAATCGGTAAGCTGATTCCGGCAGCTGATGCAATTAACGAAGAGCGTGTTCCAGCGTACGCTCTATCGCCCAAGCATCAACTGGCGCAGTACGCCGCTAGTGGCTGTCTGAACACAACCTTCTACGCCAGCGCCGGCGAGCAACTGGCAAACGTGCTCCAACTGTGCGCGGACATCGACGCTGAGTTCATCGCGAAGACGGCGGTGTTCTGCCGCGAGCGCGGTTTCATGAAGGACATGCCAGCACTGCTTTGCGCCGTGCTGTCGGTCAAGGACCGGGCATTGCTGGATGTTGTATTTCCACGTGTGATCAACAACGCGAAGATGCTGCGCAACTTCGTGCAGATCATGCGTTCGGGAGCGGTGGGCCGCAAGTCGCTGGGCTCGGCGCCGAAGCGTCTGGTCCGTGAGTGGCTTGACGCTCGCGATCCGGCAACACTTTTCAAGGCGAATGTGGGCCAGGACCCTTCGCTGACTGATATCGTGAAGATGGTCCACCCAAAGCCAAAGGACGAAGCGCGCGAAGCAGCTGTTCGGCTACTTCATCGGCCGCGAATATCGGCACGATGCTCTGCCGGAAGTTGCTCGCAACTTTGAAGCGTATAAGAAGGGCGCGTCGCGTTACGTGCCCGATGTTCCGTTCCAGATGCTGACTGCTCTGGGGCTTGGTACAGCAGAGTGGACTGCCATCGCGCGTCGCGCCCCGTGGCAGATGACCCGCATGAATCTGAACACGTTCGCGCGTCACGGCGTGTTCGGTCAGCCAGGGATGGCTGAACTGATTGCGGATCGTCTGCGTGACCCGAGGGCGATCGCCAAGGCCCGCGTATTTCCGTACCAGCTAATGGTCGCTTACACGATGGCTAATGCGAATGCCGACATTTCGAAGGAAGTTTGCGATGCGCTTCAAGATGCTATGGAGGTTGCGATCGCCAATGTTCCGGCAATCGAAGGCCGTGTCTACGTTTGCCCGGATGTCTCGGGTTCGATGTCGTCGCCCGTAACGGGCTTCCGCAAGGGTGCAACCACAGCGGTGCGATGCATCGACGTCGCTGCGCTGGTGGCGGCGGCGGTGTTGCGCAAGAATCCACGCGCCGAAGTGCTGCCCTTCGAGCAAAGCGTCGTAAAGGTTGATCTGAACTCGCGCGACAGCGTCATGACTAATGCAGCGCGGCTGGCTGCGGTGGGTGGCGGCGGCACGAACTGCAGCGCTCCGCTGGAACTGCTCAACCGGCGCAAGGCAAAGGGAGATCTCGTGATCTTTGTTTCGGATTACGAGTCCTGGGTTGACGCCAGCGGAGACCGTGGCACCGCAACTATGAGAGAGTGGAATGCGTTCAAGCAACGCCATCCGAACGCTCGCCTGGCTTGTATCGACGTGCAGCCTTATCGCACGGTGCAGGCCCTAGAGCGTGAGGACATTCTCAATGTCGGCGGATTCTCCGATCAAGTCTTTGAAGTGATCTCGGAATTCGCGCGGGGCGAACTTAACGCTGACCACTGGATCGCTGTGATCGAGTCGGTGGTGCTTTGACGATTCCGAATTTCGGTTTCGGATTGCGGAATTAGAGTAATCTAGTTCTTGAAATTCGCAGTCCGCATTTCGCAATTCGAAATTCTGATTGGGCCGAATGATGCCGGGACTACATCACTCGAAAATGACAACGTCTCGACGATTCCTTGTCGGCCTCTAGAAACTATGGCGAATGCTGGTGTGGAGTACATGGTAAGCGAAATGCCATAGCTCAATTGGCAGAGCACGGGTTTCATCAAACCTTGTCGTCGCAGTTTCGCCGTTACGTTTACGGGCATAGAGAATTTCATAAAGGATGCTCTCTACAAAGCGAACGACTACATCGCGTACCACATCGGGCGCGAGTTGGCGGAGCTGCATCCGGGAATGGCAATCATTGAAGGAGAGACCGGGTACTTTGACCTGGAGGAATTTGTGCGCGCTGAAAGATGCTCTGTTGTGCACGAGGGCTCGATCTTCAATCACATCAAAACCGACTGGGACGGACCGGGCAAGGAGCCAAAGCAGTCAGTTGAGAACTCCTGGCTGAACGTGCTCTGGAGGGGACACCTGCTCGATGTAGTCTTGGTAACTTACACGCAGCGCTGCTATCCCTCAAGACATCACTGGATCTCCATAAGTTCTTACGTCATGCGGCTACGCTCTCGCCGATTAGCACTTCGGCAGGAATACCTAACCCTTCGTGTAGACGACGAATCATCGGCAACGTAAGTGACCTCTTGCGATTGAGTACTTCCGCCACTCGTGCTCTGCTCCCGATAAGTGGCTCAAGGTCACGTCGGGAAAGACCACGATGTTCCATCGCAAACAGAATAGCCTCGACCGGATCAGGCGAATCAATGGGCCAGTGCTTTTCTTCCCATGCCTCTACCAAGGTCACCAATACGTCAAGACGATCGCCCTCTGGGGTGTTTGGCCGGGCATCCATAAGTCTGTCGATTTCCTTCAGCGCTTCACGGTAGTCGCGATTGTTCTTGATCGGTCTAATTTTCATGCTCAAATCTCTTCCACGTTAATTCGGTCATATTGCGTATGAGTCCCAACAAAACGAACGTGCATCACCCGGTAGGGATAATTCACCCTGACCACGAGTCGATACTTGTTCCCGCCGATATTGAACACCACACGGTTGTTCCCGACGATGCTGGCATTGCCGAATGCGGCCTTAATTGCCGCGGGACTGGCCCAGTCCGCGTTGGATGCTTCTCTAAACCAAGCTTTAAGTGGTTGCTCCGCATCGGCATATTCAGGCTTTTCCCAAAACAACTGCAGTGTCTTGCGGGAAATTATTCTCATCCTCCAACTCATTATGGCACGATCCCAAATTGGGAGCAACGCCCTTGTAGGGGACCTTCCTCCCCGGCGGTGCGCACATAATTAAGTCGCGTTGTTTGCAATTCGTGAACTGAGAATTTAGGCGACTATCCTATCGACGGAGTTATCAAAGCCATCGCGAACACGTGTTCGCTGATTGTTTTTCCCAGAAAGATTTTTCCCAGAAAGATCTTGACACGAGCGCTATTGATGCTTTATACAAGAGGGTTCGCGCGATGAAGATTTGCGCACTGTGAGAAAGAAAACTTCAATGATGACGAGCAGGACATACAAAGAACATACGGCGAAATGGTCGACCCGTGTCGAGATGCGCGCGGTGTGTTTAGCAGGCGGTCTGAGCTTGTCATCCGTCAATTATTTCGGCGCCAGACTCGGACAACCGACGGCCATAGATAGCCGGAATATCAGGTATTAATCAGCGGGAGCGGACTCCCGCTCCCAAATCTCAAAGCAAAATCGCGAGACTTGTAAGGAGCGGGCAGCTTCCCTGGGAGGCTTAAAGCCCGCTCCTTTTGTTTTTTGACAATCGAAGTACCTTTTTGCGAGAGATGAAGGCAGGGAGCCTTCAACGGATGACGACGTCGTTGCTTTGCGAGCGTGTCGAGCGTCGCCATCATCAGGAGAAGTGTGCCTCGAAGTGTGTTCGCGGCATTATTCTCTCTGCCTTCATCTATTTTTTAGCACAAAGCTATCTCAAATTCGAAATCCGCAATTCGCAATTCTTTCTGGAAGGGTAGCCTAACTGGTAAGGCAGTAGTCCCGAAAACTACCGCGCTCGTCGCTTGCAGGTTCAAGTCCTGTCCCTTCCGCCAATTCACAACTTGGAGGCGTCGCCTAACGGTATGGCAGCGGTTTGCTAAGCCGCCGCGCGTTGAGTGTGCGGGTTCGACTCCTGCCGCCTCCGCCAACCTTCGGACCTGTAGCTCAGCGGACTGAGAGCGCGACCCTGCGAAGGTCGAGGTCGCACGTTCAAATCGTGCCAGGTCCACCAAAACAAGGATGAAGGATGAGGGATGAAGGATGAAAGAGTCTGGCGAACAACGCCTCTTCATCCTTCCGCCTTCATCCTTCATCCCTGCCTTTGCCGGCGTAGCCCAATCGGGAGGAGGCGCTAGTCTTAGGAACTAGACAGTGTGGGTTCGAATCCCTCCGCCGGTACCAAATAGAGCATTGCCGATTGCCAATTGTCGATTGCCGATTGATGCGTTCTCAACATAGACGTGCGGTCAAGACAGTAAATTGGCAATTGGCAATCGAAAATCTGCAAGCCTTTTGCTCGCGTAGTCCAACTGGCAGGAGACGACAGATTCAAGATCTGTACAGTGTGGGTTCGAATCCCTCCGCGAGTACCAAAAGAATTGCGGATTGCGAATTTCGGATTTCGGATTGAAGAAGCCACGACACTGGCCCGGATCGCGAACACCAGCTTAGTTTGCAATTTGAAGCAAATCCGCAATTCGAAATCCGAAATCCGCAATTCTTGCGCGTGTAGCCCAATTGGAAGAGGCGGCTGACTTAAGGCCAGCCTTTGTGAGAGGCGCGAATCTCTCCACGCGCACCACAATCACGGGGGATGAACGCGAAATGGAAAGCGGGCTGATTTTCAATCAGTTGATTTGCGAGTTCGAGTCTCGTCATCCCTGCCAAAGCATTTTCGATTGCCGATTTTCAATTTCCGATTTAGAGAGGTGCGTCCCGATCAATCGAAAATCGGAAATCGCAAATCGGCGATCTTAATGTGGGTCGTAGCTCAATTGGCAGAGCACCGCACTGTGACTGCGGCCAGCGAGGGTTCAACTCCCTTCGACCCACCCAAAGGATTGGCAAAGCTCTATTGCCGATCGGCTCAAACCAAAACTTTTGAGGATGCATTCGGAAAGGACCAAAAGATGAATAAACCAGACAAAGGAGGATACCCAAACATGACGTTATAACTAATCCGCTGCCCATAAGGCAGCTTAGAAAGGAAGCGAAAATGAGTGAAGAAAGATGTTCGCGGTATCACGTCAAACGCCGCGAGTTTCTTAACGAGGATTTTGAAATGCCAGGCTATGTAATCGGCATCGTTCAAGATACCAGTGACATTCCTGATGAGGATGAACAAGGCTGGAAATGGGGCACTGTAGTGCTAGATTTCGGTGACTGCACACGTCGAGTCTCGTTTGACTTTGATATGTCGGACCCTGCAGAACGGGCTAACAGCCTTCGCAAGATCGCTGTGATTGCTGAGGTTGTCAATTCCGTTCGCGACGCAATTGCCAAGGAAGTGGATTCCCGCAATGCCCGACCACACGTACAAGACGCTGAGAAGATTTTCGGATTGCGAATTGCGGATTGCGGATTTTCCGAAATGCCAAGTTCAACTCAGCCTTCCGCCACAATTCAACTCACAGTTTTCAACTCCGCAATCCGAAATTCTGCCACGGAGTTTACCAGCCGCCGGCCGCGCCGGCAGATGTTAAAAGGATGCCACGGGGTCTCATTACGGCTATGCCGCCTGATGTGCCGCGGTGGCTTGCCTCGCGGGATCAGCTGCTTCTAGGGCTTGGGCTATGCCCTCCTTCGCGGACCCTCTCCCAATTCGCTACAGAGGTGGGGAAAGAGCAGCCTTTCGGTTCAACTAGCCCGTGGGACGAAGACAAGCAGAAGGGTGCAGCCCAAGTCCATTCTTGGCAGCTACCGCGAGGCAAGCCATCGCGGCACATCAGGCGGCACAGCCGTAATGAATCCAGCTTGGTGCCTGATAGTGGTTTCTTGGGAATGGCGCCCGTACAAATCCAACGAAAGGAGGTGCCGAGTGATGGCACTAAACGGCAGAGTTCTGCTGCTCAATCAAACTTATGAGCCGCTCGGCACCGTCAGTGTCGCGCGCGCAATCATCATGACCTTCAAGAACACAGTCTTCGTCGAGGAATGGGACGGCGATCGCGTGCTGCGTTCGGCTCATGATGAATTTCCAGTGCCGTCGGTAATTCGCCGGCGCGTTTACATCAACGTTCGCCGAAGACGTGAGCAATCGGGCATGAAGCGCCTGCGAATTTACATGCGCGACAAATTTCGTTGCCAGTACTGCGGCGATAAGAAAGGGCGTGACTGAGCTAACGCTCGATCACATCCTGCCGCGTTCGCGTGGCGGAGATAACTCGCCGGTAAACATCGTCACGGCTTGCATCAAGTGCAACAACCGGAAGAGCAACCGCACTCCGGCAGAAGCAAGAATGCCGTTGCTCACTTCGCAGACGGCGCTGCGCTTGAAGCTTGAACGCGTGGTGCTTTGTCACTATGCAGAAGCGAGAGCCGAGTGGCGCAAGTACCTCTTCATGGACGTGCACGATGATCGTGGCGTGATGGAGAAGGTGCATGCCGAGCAAAAACGGAGGGCCTAAACCCATTGCCGATTGTCGAATGCCAATTTGCCGATCGAAGCGCCGCATGCTTCGCGCACAAGCAAATCGGCAATTGGCAATGTCATTGGTCGGATAGCTGAGACGGATTAGCGCGGGTCTGAAAAGCCCGAAAGGTTGGTTCGATTCCAACTCCGACCACCATCCCTCGCCCGAGTAGCTCAACTGACGGAGCGCTGGTCCTACAAACCAGAGGTTGAAGGTTTAAGTCCTTCCTTGGGCACCAAATCCTAATTAACAAGTTATCGGGGCGTGACTCATCCCGGCAGAACGGTGACTGTCAGGGAGCGTGGAGTTCCAAGAGGCAGGGTCGGCCTCACGCCCCGACCACTTAACATTGCCGATTGCCAAATTGCGATTGCCGAATGGTTTTGAACCTCAGCACTTTCGTCATTCTCTAATGTTCGCATCAATGCACTGTTGATTAACAAGCCCAATCGGCAATCGGCAATCAAAAATCGGCAATGACATGGCCCGCGTTCCCGGCGTCGGTCTTCTAAACCGAACCTCAGAAGAGCTGGGTGGAAAGGCACGAGGTTCAACTCCTCCGCGGGCTTCCAAAATCTGAAAAACGGCTGTGTAGCTCAAGCGGAATTAGAGCAAGCGTCTCATAAGCGCGAGGTTGGTGCTTCGACTCCACCCACAGCCAAATCATTTTCCATTTCTCATTTGAGATTTGCCATTGGGTTATTTTCAAAACCTTGCCGCCGGTCGTCTGACTTAATCAGCGCAATGTGCAGTCGAATGAATGGCAAATGAAAAATGTCCAATGACAAACGATAAATGTTCCGGGCTGGTGATGTAACCGACAGCATAGAAGTCCGGCAAAATTCTTGTGAGGGTTTGAATCCCTCCCAGTCCACCAAATTGCGGTGTAGCTCAATCGGATAACAGAGCGCTCGTCTTGTAAACGAGATGATACGAGTTCGACTCTCGTCGCCGCAGCCAGATTCCGTTTTCTTGTGGCGTAGCCAAGTTGGTAAGGCACCGCACTGTTAATGCGGCCATGCGAAGGTTCGAATCCTTCCGCCACAGCCATATCATTGACGATTGCCAATTGCCGATTTGCGATTGGTAGCTTTATGAAGTTGATTTTTCTCACGCGAGAATCCAATCGGCGATCAAAAATCGGAAATCGATAATTTGTCTTGACCCGGAGCTCGAGTGACAGAGCGGCGGCCCTTTAAGCCGTGAGGTGCGGGTTTGAGCCCCGTCGGGTCAACCAAGAATGTAACGCATGCTGTTAGCTTGCGCCCTCGTAAGGCTACTGTCGGCATTCTGAGGCCGCAAGCTAACAGCATGCGTTACAGGATGGGGCATAGCTCAACTGGAAGAGCAGCCGCCTTATAAGCGGTGTTAGCGCCAGATCAGCGCAAGGTTCTGGGTTCGAATCCCAGCGCCCCGAAACTCTTGTGTCTCCATTGCGGGATGGTGTAACCGGCAACACGTCGGGCTTTGAACTCGAAGATGAAGGTTCGACCCCTTCTCCCGCAGCCAATCTCAAGCTCTGCTTAAGAGCGCACAACGATCTAGCGTCAGCCGCTGCTATCCAGCATGGCTGGTTGACACGATCGGA
>DATEUF010000211.1:0-10917 GCA_035283325.1 Pyrinomonadaceae bacterium
TTTGTTAAGAATCCTTAATTTGTTGGGCGCCACTATTTCAACTCCTGCGCCATTTTCCAGATTGCACACACCGTTCTCCAATTCCGGTCCGTCATCGGCACTCCGAGCAATCTCTCAGCCTGGGCAGCAAGTTTGGATCGACCCACCCCGTCCGGTGCATACAAATAGAACACGCGACCGATCAGACGGAATCGTTCACTGTCACTCTTAAGGCTTTCGAGCGTTTTTATATCGGGGCGCTCCGGAGTTGCGGCAAGAAAGCCCGCGTGTAAAGTTGTTGGGTTGCTTTCCGCTTCAGGGAACGGGTTCTGCCGGATAGCCGTTTCAATCTCGTCTAGCCCCAATAACAAGACGTAGGGTTCAAATCTGCGGCGCTTCTTGATTTCTTCCCTTATTGTCTTTGCAAGCCGTGGAGCGTCTTTTTCCTTGCCCACAAACACCGCATTGCCGCTTTGAATATAGGTTTTGACCTTTCGAGCGCCCAGGTCTTCAAGAATGGCAATCAGCTCTTTCATTGGCAGAGCATTCTTCCCACCGACGTTGATGCCCCGAAAAAGTGCAATACAGGTCTTCATCTGATCACTGCTTCGAGCGTGACGCTACTCTTGGCGCCCAACGCTGCTGTTCACCGGCGGCGAGCGAACACCATTCAAGCAAGGTTGGAATAGAATTGTTTGAGAAGCATGCTATCGAGCCGTCCGGTGCAACAGCGTTAGCTGGCGCGTTTGGGTTTTTGGGCTTTTGGCGATCGCTGCCTCTCGGTTACTTTGAAAAGAAAGTCTATGAGCTTTTCGTCTCTATCCAAGCGAACCTCAACATCCTTCACGGTTACGGGTTTGATCAGCTTGAGCTTGCTCAAATTGCGAACACTTTGCTCCAATAATTCTCGGGCAAAAATGTCGCCCTCGTTAAATAGGATTCGTCGCGCCAAGATACTGTGCCGAATTGTTTCATTTCCTATGAATTCAACTTGACCAACTGTAAATTTGTTCTTTGCTGCCTCTTCTATGAGTCGGGACTGTTCCTCCGCTTGGGGTGGTTTGTAAGCAAGATAACGTAGGCCTACAGATGGATGATAGGCTACAACCAGAAACAATAATATCTGAACAAAGCGAACTAACATATTGTCCTCAGTAGCCAGCTAACGTTGCGCTTCAGCGGCGAGCGATTCCACTCTACTTCAGGATCAAGTGACTACTGACGGGAGCTTCAACCGAGTCCGCTGCAAGCGCGTTAGATGGCGCGTAATGGCATGAGCGCGCCCCGTCGCCGTAATACGAATGCCGCCTCGAATACCACCAAGACATAAAAATACCCAAATCCGAGAATGAAAGGAACGCAGCTCAGCAGCATTCTAAGGACTTCCGACGCTGGTAATGCATCTTCTGGTCGCAGCCAACCCTCGCAGGAGGTGGCAAGAACAAGAAGCATTGCGAAGACGGCGAGCATGAAGATAGGTGAGAAAATGAGCGCCCGCCTGAATTGAGTATCGCTCTTCCTACGCCCCCACCAAAATAGTAGACCGACCAACACCAGGTAAGGAAGACCTCCGATAATACCTGAGTACACCGTTACAAGTACGACCCACCCGAGCCACTCAGGTAACTGGAAGTCAAGAACTAGTAGCGGAGCAATCAGCACAGGAACAGCTAGTGGCAGCACCAAGGATAATCTGTAAAATCTAGATTCTTTCATCTCAAAACACGAAGCCATCTAACGCTGCTGTTCACCGGCGGCGAGCGAATGCCGCACAAGCAGCGAAGTGATTGAGACGTTTAAGAAGCATTCTATCGAGCCGTCCGGTGGAACAGCTTGTTGGGCCGCGAGCAGGAACGCTAAGCCGCTGACAGCAGCGCTTTCTCTGCAGCTTTCGGCAACTCTATAGGAAGAAAGTATTCTTGGGGATAGAGATAGTCTTCACCCGATTCGTCGATTACGCGAATGTAACCGTCCGTTGCGGCAGCTTCATCGGGGACGACTTGGTACAACTTGCGCGGCTCTAGATCTTCACAATCTTCATTCCGGATACAGAGGACGAATTTGTTAACTGACTTTCCCCGGCTCATCGTATTCAATCCAAATAACGCTTGATTTTCAGCTTCTTCTTTCCAATCCCATGCGCTTCATACCATGCAATTCTACCTTTCGGACCCTACGATTTGCTAGCCGAACAGTAGCAACGCCTTTGAGCTTTCGCCACTTGCCCGGTCCGAACTGTTTACGCAGCCGCGTCCGCTCGCGGAGGGAAGGACCACGCGCAATCTTTTCGATCTCGCTAATCTCACCGACGATTTCGAAATACATGGCCCGGCATTGTGCCATGCTCGGTGGTAAGAATCATCCCAGCGGCCCAACGATGCGCTCCAGCTGCGGCGCGCGATCAGCTTTCAAGCCAGAAGGAACAAGACCACTTGAGAACCATGCTATCGCGCCGTCAGCTGCAAGCGCTTGTTGGACAGCCCGTGGGGTAACTCAGAGCACGATGCGAGCCTGCTCGTGGAGTCGCTTCGCTGCGTACTCTTTATGTTTAGCTTCAAAGCCAAGCTGCTTAGCAAAATACTCTGCTTTGTAGAATTTGTTGTAGCAATCATGCCCAGCTTCAATATCTGCAAACGCCGTTGATAGGTCGGTGTAGCGTTCGAACCAAGGCTTACCTTCATCTACAAAGCGGAGCGCGATATCTTCAACCGTCTCCTCTATGTTGGAGCCATCACGCTCGAACCACCAGATATCCTTTCTAACACGCTCGGCTGGGTTAGATAGTTGATCGGAGAAGCGACTCTGATCTAAGGAGCGTGATAAATGAGAACGCATGTGACAATACGCTCTCTACGTAAAAGCCGTGCATGACCGGGACGTTTGGGACGGGTTTGGTGAAGTGCACCTACCGTTTGCACTTGCTAAAAAGTACCCGAACGCAAATCGGGAGTGGGGCTGGCAATATGTCTTTCCGGCGGCATCCCGGAGCCGTGATCCTGTATCTGGAATGATCTATCGTCATCACAGTTGAAGCCACCCTTGCTTGTAGTTAGATCCTTACTTCACAAGGCAACATTGAAGTTAGTCTCATTCCTGTCGCGAGGTGGCACTGACCAACGCATGTCCCTCGTGTGGGTCAGTAGAGCGGTCCTGAAGTTAGTCTCATTCTTGTCGCGAGGTGCTACTGACCAAAGCATTTCCCTCGTATGGGTCAGTGGAGCGGTCCTTTAAAAGTGGCCGGGGATTGATTGGGCCATCGGCGGTGTAAACAGCAAAATGAAGATGCGGCGGAGAGCCTCTCGCATTTCCCGTCGAGCCAACAAACCCCAATACAGTTTGAGTGGTCACATAATCACCCTCCTGAATCTGGGGTGCATAGCCGTCAAGATGAGCATAGTAATAGAGTCGGCCACCTGCCCCGATAACCGAGACCGTCTGGCCACCTAAGTTGTTCTCGCCAATGTTGAAAATAACTCCGGACGTCGCTGAGTAGATCGGCGTTCCACGTGGAGCAAATATGTCCTGCCCTTCATGCAGACGCTCGCCGGATCGTGGCGCGTGCCAGGTGTTGGCTATTCCCTTCTTGCGTACATCTAAAAGAGGCATAGCCAGTTTGACGTCTGGTTCACGGGTGTAGAGTCGAATAACCCTTGCATAGAGTTTCAACTCATTGGCAGCCCTATCCGCGCCAACCAGAATCAACTGCCAATTGAACATTGCCAGGATTAGTAATAGAGCGGCGAGGAGGACAAGATAGAGCTTTCTCAATTGCTGCTTGCGTCGAGAGCGAGAAGAGGATCCCGTGCGTTCCATGGTTTCGAATGGCTCTACGTAACTGAAGGAGTAAACGAAGTACTAGTTTCTGAAGTTCCGCACGAAAATATGGAGCACTATGTAATATAGTGACTTGGTTTAAATGAGTCGCTGATATCGACAACCAAGGCTAATCGCAAAGTCCGTACCGGGGCGATAGCAACCGGTGTTAATCGTAGCTAGAGTGTCGCGCTAGTTGACACCCGGTCGCTAGCGAGACTGTGTAAATACGCAATGATCGATTACCAATTCCACAGACGCATCACTCAACGTCAGTACCGGGAGCGGTAGAAGCTGTGAATAAATCGCCGCTAATCAACAAACAAGTGTTGATGAACTACTCAACTCCTTGCAGTGCGGAGACTTGTCACCGCTTTTGACTCAAAGGATCGCACATTGGAAAGCGGTGACAAGTCTCCAAGGAGTTGAGCACTCTCTAGGGTTGAGCAATTTATTCACCAGCTTCGTAGCGACCGGGTCCGTTCGCGCCGCTACTTGTGTGTCTTTCAAGGACTTACCAGGTCGCTATCGCTCCCTGTACTGACATTGAGCATACCGTCGCCCGCATCTGACAGCGCGTGAGACATGGCACCGCACGCGTTTTGATACAGTCTCTATCGCTCCCGGTACTGACTGTTGGCTAAGGCTTCTGTTTCTTGCCTCCGGAGTTTTGCTTCGACTCCTTGCGAACGGCCTGATTCTCTGAACGACGCATTTGCATCTGCTGTGGCTCAGGTTTGGCTCGTTGCTCGCGCTGCACATGCTTTGGCGGAGCCTGTTGCCGCGGCGCCTCTTTTATTGCCGGCTGCCGGACCTCCTGGCGACGAATTTGCTGACGCTCTGGTTGGACCATCTGACGCTGATTCGTTTGCCGTACAGGTGGTCCCTTAAACTCAACCCGTGGTCTATCCTCCTGGCGAGTTCGTTGTATGGCAGGCTGCTGCTTAACCTGATTGGGACGAGGAACATTTTGGCGACGCATAACTTCTTTGGCCGCCTGCTGACGCCGCCGTTCCCGTTCTTGCTGCGCGCGGACTGCATCCATCTGCCTGCGTTGCGGCACTTGTGGTGGAACCTGTTCCGCCCGCGCATGCTCAAGGCCACTGACACGAGACGCTTCCACGCTTGGAACGCCGCGCCGCTGCCTTTGAGCGCTTTGGCCAGCTTCAGGTGACGCAATTGCCTGACGCTCATCTTTAAACTTGAGCTTAGCTTTTTTCGCTTTTTCAGGAACTGCTTGAATGCGAAGCGCGCGAGTTATGTCTTTGCGGAGGCGAGCAGGCGCCGGTGTAGCGCTCGCAACCACAGCAGTCGTATTCAACCGTTCGACCAAAGCTGCCGGGGGTTCTACACGTCGAAAGCGCCCGTGAGCTTTCAGCGCTACTGGCCGTAATGAGTCAACCGCTAAAGGATCTAATACAGGTCGAAGGCGGGCGAAACTCTGTGGCTCCACCTTCTTGATGTTGCGGCGATCAATAATCCGGTCAAACTCACTAAGCGGAACGACTGTTATTGCGTTGGGTACATCCTGATACCTGACGTGCTGCTGAACGACTTCAGTCCGCGTTAGATAGTGTGGTTGCCAATTGTCGCCGTAGTATCTCGGCACATATGGATCACCGGGCGCCAGTGGTATCCATCCTATGCTGCTGGTATCCGCTACAGGCACGAAGGCCACAAGTGCCGGAGCGTAGACCTGTCTGCTGCCGCCCGTTTGCGGCACCCAGAACCATTGATTCTCAACAAGTGCCCAGCGACCATAGTGGTACGGTGTAAAACCCCAGGGCTCGTTGGAAACCCAGGTCAGGCCATAAGGATAATCCATGGTCCAGTAACCCGACTGATACGGAGCCCACCCTGAATCAACGTTAGGATGCCAGCAATATCCGTAGTCATTCAGATAACGCCAATCGCCATAGTAGTCGAGATCATAGGCTCCCGGTATGCGATCGGTAACATACTGGTAACTAACATAGTGTCGGTTCGGATCATAGTAATAAGGATCCGTTAGGTAAGCGTCATAACTGGCATAGCGCCCGTCGTAGAGTCGCGGATAACGGTAGCCATAGTAATCATTCACCAGTGAGCCGGCATAACCCGGGTCTATGCGCGAGAGAACAACACGGGCAGCCGTCTGTCCGACCAGCGTGAGCATCTCTCCTTTACTTATCTGTCCGGATCCAGCCAGACCGACGACTTGCGCAAGACCGCTAAGAACAGAGATGAATGCGCTACCGTTGTCATTAATGCCCACTTCGTAAAGGCCCGGTTCGAGGAGATCGACCGCCCCATACGGCGTTGCGACTTCGAAGAGTTCGCCGGGAGCAAGAGAGCCGATATCAAAAAGGCCTTGCCCATCGCGAAGAGCTACTTGCGTTCGCTGATCAGAGAGAGACAGGACATCCACGGAGGTCAAGGGCTCGATGCGAGCAAAGTTGCGGCCGTTGAAGGCGAGCGCGGCGCGGGAGTTCTCGCGGGTAAAAATTCGATCACCTACCGAGATGGGTGTGTTTGGGGTAACTTCAATCCAGTCGGTAGTCGCGCCACCGTAATCGAGACTGCGATTGAGACCTACCTGTCCATCCACTCGCTCCACGCGGGCCACGTTCGGCAAAGTCGCCGCTTCTACGTTCTGGCTATGCTTGACCCAGAGCGCCGCTATTACGCCACCAACAGCGGCAAATACCAGGGCAATTCCTGCTAGATGTGGCCAAATCTTTATTCGATTCATAATCCCCCCTTGGCTTTTTCTCAAAACCACCATAAACACTGAGCGCACATTGTGAAGGGGAACAGGTTATGACGCACGAGCTATTGGCCCGGTTTCCTGGGAAACCAAAGGTCAGATGCTCATGTTATTGCGAGAGTATTGCGAAACAACAATGTTTGGAGAAGGCTCCCGCCTGTTTTACTCGTAACGCAGGGCCTCAATCGGATCCAACGCCGCTGCCTTTCGGGCCGGGTAGTAGCCGAAGAATATTCCGACCGCCGCGGAGAAGATGACTGAACTGAGAATGGAGAGTGTCGAAACGAGTGTCGGCCAGCCAAGCAGACTGGGGATCACAAATGAGACTATTAAGCCAAGGACAATGCCGAGGAAGCCGCCGGTGAGGCTGAGAACGATCGACTCTATCAGGAACTGCGTGCGAACGGCCGAAGAGCGCGCGCCAATCGCCATACGTATTCCAATTTCGCGTGTGCGCTCTGTGACCGAGACCAGCATTATGTTCATGATTCCAATTCCACCAACAAGTAGAGAAACGCTGGCAATGCTACTAAGTAGCAGAGTCATGATGTTGTTTGTCTCATTGGCGGCATCGGCCACATCGCTCATGTTACGAACGGTGAAATCGTCAGGCTCATTAGGCGTCAGTTTGTGTCGCTGACGCAGGAGCTCCGTTATCTGCTGTTGCGCCGTGTAGGTGGCGTTCTCGGAAATTGCTGAGGCAAAGGCAACCTGCACCCGCGGACTGCCCAGAACTTTCTTCTGCACCGTAGTGTACGGCGCAAAGGCCAGATCGTCCTGATCGCGTCCCTGAGCATCCTGTCCCTTGCGCGCCATTACGCCAACGACGCGAAAAGGCAGGTCTGCAACTCTCAACGTCTGGCCGATGGGATCCATCCCTGGAAACAGGTTGTCGGCAATCGTTTGGCCAACAACTATTACGCGGGCAGCGTTGCGAACGTCGGCCTCTGTAAAGAAGTCACCGCTCTGTACCAACCATTTCCTGATTTGTGGATACTCTTCACTGACACCCTGAACTGAGGTATTCCAGTTTTGATTTCCAAACACCAATTGGGATCTGGCATTAACTGTCGGAGTTACCATGGAAACACTGGGCACTTCTCGTTTGATTGCCTCCAGGTCTTCCACAGTCAAGGTGTTTGTACCGCTGTCGCCGGTGCCACTACGCACGCCGCCAAGATTTTGTGCTCCCGCACTGACGAAAAGTAGATTAGTCCCAATACTTTCAATCTGTGCCTGCACAGAAGCCTTCGCACCCTGGCCGATACTCACCATTGCAATCACCGCCGAGACACCAATAATGATGCCGAGCATAGTCAGGGCCGCGCGCATTTTGTTGCGCACTAGCGCCCGAAAAGCCACACGAATGATCATCATCAATCCCATTGCTTAGTCCTCTTCAATCTCTGGCAGCGTCTTCAACTCTTCCGCCGCGTCGCGCTGTTCGATCACGGGATAGTCTTTGCGAATCTTTCCATCCTTAAAGATGACGACTCGTTGCGCATATTGGGCGATGTCGGCCTCGTGAGTAACGAGTACCAGAGTAATGCCTTGTTCACGATTAAGCCGCTGAAAAATCTCCATCACTTCGATCGAGGTTCGGGAATCGAGATTGCCAGTAGGCTCATCGGCCAGGATAAGGGCCGGGTTGTTTACCAACGCGCGAGCAATCGCCACCCGCTGCTGCTGCCCACCCGAAAGTTGATTTGGCTGACTCTGCTCACGACCCTCAAGTCCGACGGCATAAAGTGCTTCGCTTGCACGTCGCTCGCGTTCGACTGTTTCCACACCGGCGTAGAGCATTGGCAACTCGACATTTTCGAGAGCTGAAGTGCGCGGGAGCAAATTAAAACCCTGAAATACAAAACCGAGCTTGCGGTTGCGAAGATCGGCACGTTCGTCCTTGGAGAGGCCCGATACTTCGTGGCCATCGAGAAAGTAAGTACCACTAGTGGGCCGGTCCAGACAGCCGATGATATTCATTGCCGTTGACTTGCCAGAACCCGAAGTTCCCATGATCGCTACGAATTCACCTTCTCGAATGGTTAGGGAAATGCCCCGCAACGCATGCACTTCGACGTCCCCCATACTGTAGGTCTTATGTATCTGGTCCAATTGGATGACCAGGCTGGCCACCGGGTGCTGGGCCAGTAAGGCCGGATCAATCTGGAGCTGTTCAGGCGCTATCACTAAATTCGCTGACATCATTGACCTCTCGTCGTCTACAGTTGGTTATCGCCTGCCGCCGCCGCCGCGAACTCCTGTGCGCGGAGCGCCGCCAAAGCCCGGAGCTGTCTGACCCGTCTGCGCGCTGTTTGTGGCGGAGAGATTCTGGCCTGTTATTACCATGTCCCCTTCCTGCAGATTGCCTTCTACAACCTCAGTTGACACCCCGTCCGTAAGTCCTATCTTTATGCGGCGCCTCTGTGGTGTATTGTCAGCGCCGAGTACCCACACAACTCGAGTCTGACCCTCAAGAACTGGGGCGCTGGGAGGGGCAAAGTTGCTGTCACTTCTCTGTTGCCCGGAGTTCTGACCCTGGTTAGTGGCTGCGTCGGGATTGTTGCCTCCCTGCCTCCTGGATTGGCTAGCACCTCGATTAGTGCTTTGTTGTGCGCCCGTGTTTTGCGGACCGAATCTCAACGCAGCATTCGGGACTTTCAAGACATTGTTGCGTCCGTCAATTGTGATCGTCAGGTTTGCAGTCATTCCTGGTTTCAGTTTTTCTTGCGGGTTCGAGACGTCAATTACCACATTGTAAGTAACAACGTTCTGTACGTTCTGGGGATTGATTCTCAACTGCTGGATCTTTCCATCGAAGTCTTCGCTGGGAAAAGCATCGACCGTAAACTTGACTGATTTCGCCTGCCCCACAAGTCCGATGTCCGCCTGGTCAATGTTGGCGATCACCTGCATCTCGGTAAGATTATTGGCAATCGTGAAAAGAGTCGGCGCTGAGAGGCTGGCGGCGACAGTCTGGCCCACATTCACATCCCGCGACACGACAATGCCGTCAATGGGTGAAGTGATGGTGGTATGCGCTAGATTAACTTCGGCCAGGCGGAGTGCCGCTGTGGCTTGTTCGACCTGCGCCTGCGCTTGTGAAACTTGCGCCTGTGCTTGCTCCACTTGCGCCTGCGACTGAGCAACTCCGGCGCTCGCAGCCGATTGTTCACTGAAAACCGCCTGATCTAACTGCGCCGCCGCCTGGTTGTATCGCGCCGCAGCCGCCTTATAGCTGGTGTCAGCCGTATCGTAATCACGCTTCGCAATCACGCCGGCCTTGAGCAGAGATTCCTGCTGTCGCAGAAGACTGAGTGCATCGTCACGCTGAGCCTCGAGAACAGCGAGGTTAGCCTGAGCGCTGGAGACACCGGCCTTCTCATTTTGCACTGTTGACTTTGCCCCTAGCGCCCGGGCGCGTACATCGACGACCGCGGCACGCGCCTGTTGCAACCCAGCCCGCGCCTGTTCGAGATTGGCTCGTGACTGCGCAACTTGCGCCTGAGAAACAGCCGGATCCAATTGAGCAATCACCTGACCCTTTTTAACTTTGGAGTTGAAATCCGCATACAGTGCGGAAATCGTCCCTGAAGCCTGACTACCGACTTGCACCGTTGTGACAGCTTGGAGCGTGCCGGTGGCGGTCACTGTGTTCCGCAGATTTCCGCGCTCGACGCGAGCCGTCAGGTACTCGGCCGCACTAGCGCGGTTGCCCCAGAAATAGAAAGCGGCCAGGCTGGTAAGTGCAATGGCTAGAACTGCCAATGAAATGCGTTTCGTCCGGCTCACCTTAAGTTTCTTCCAGTTTGACTTAATCCACTTCATTTTGTTGTCCTCAAAATTGGACACACCATGCCCACATTAGGCTAGACACCGAGGCGCCGGCCTCGGTTACACCGGCTTTTTGGGAAACCGAGTAGCAGTGAGAAAAATGGCGGAAAATCAGCGCTCAACTAAGAAAGCCTCTGGGTTGGGAGGGGCTGCTTGCACCCGCCGGTTTAGTAAATGTTCAAGCCAGGAAAGCCGAAGCTCAACTGTAAAAGGTTCAGAGTCAGGAAGGGCTGCTTGCACCCGCCGGTTTAGTAATATTCAAGCCAGGAAAGCCAAAGCTCAACTGAGAAAATCTCTGGGTTGGGAAGGGCACCCGCTGCTCTGATGATATTCAAGCAAAGAATCAAAAATCCAAGATTATCTGAGTTGAGTTGCCACTTTGTGGGTTGAATCGTTACTAAACTGGCGGGGTCGAGTAGACGGGGTGCTTTCTGGCTGGGGGTGACGTGCACCATCACCTGATTACTGCCCCGTCCCTCACAGAACCGTACAAGCAGTTTTCCCACATACGGCTCTTCAACCTCGCTTCAGGGCCGACCCTGGGC
>DATEUF010000212.1:0-10802 GCA_035283325.1 Pyrinomonadaceae bacterium
GCAGGCCACACGGAACGCCAAAGTCTTACCAAGCTTTTCCTCGGTTTTCTTGGGATCTATGGGATATCTAGAGAGAGGCTGTCTGATTCCTGGATGCAGAATCCAGAATCCGGACTCGTTTCGGCGGCTCTATCTTGCGCTAATACAGGTTTGTCAAATCGTTGCTTTCGGTTAACATAGCCTAACTCTGAACCAGTTCCCAGACGATTCATCCATGTCCTTTGCTCTGATTGAAGACGCCGTCGCCGACATTCGGGAAGGTCGCATGATCATCATTCTCGACGATGAGGATCGCGAGAATGAAGGTGATCTCGTATGTGCAGCGGAAAAGGTTACCCCAGAAGCAATCAATTTCATGGCCCGCCATGCTCGAGGACTCATATGCCTGCCGATCACCGAAGAACGCTGTGATGAGCTGCATTTGACTACTCAGGTTGCCGACAACACCTCCTACCTCGGCACCGCCTTCACTGTTTCTATTGATGCGCGAAGAGGTGTGACGACTGGAATATCTGCCGCGGATCGGGCGACGACAATTCTCGCTGTGGTGGATCCGGCTACAAAACCTCAGGACCTGGCGCGGCCGGGACATGTTTTTCCGTTGCGCGCGAAGAAGGGAGGAGTGCTGGTCCGACCAGGCCAAACCGAGGCAAGTGTCGACATAGCTCGAATTGCGGGGTTATATCCGGCGGGCGTGATCTGTGAAATCTTGAATGACGATGGGACGATGGCTCGTCTTCCCCAACTACGAGAGTTTGCCAGCATCCATGGCCTAAAGATGATCACTGTCGCAGATCTCGTGCGCTATCGAATAAGCAAAGAAATTCTGGTGCGACGAGCAGTGGAGACAGATCTGCCTACAGTGTATGGCCGCTTCCGGGCGATGGCTTATGAAAATGTTATTAATGGAGACGTGCACCTGGCGATGGTGATGGGAGATGTCAGAACGACCGAGCCCGTGCTCGTTCGCGTGCACACGGAAAACGTGACGTGCGATATGTTTGGCTCGCTGATCGATGACACCGGCTTTCAACTTCATGGCGCTTTGGAAAGAATTGCTGCCGCCGGAAAAGGTGTGGTTCTTTACTTGCGCCAGCGTGAACACAGTCTGGATCTGATCAACCAATTGCGTACTTATGCATTGATGCAGGAAAGGAGCTTGACCAAGCACGAGGCCAGCCTCGAAACAGGCTATGGTGTATATCGTGATTATGGAGTCGGGGCGCAGATCCTTCACGACCTGGGTTTGCACCGAATCCTTTTGCTAAGCAATCATCCCCCCAAAGTGGCGGCCCTCGAAGGGTTTGAGCTCGAGGTCGTCGGTAATGTTCCCCTGGGCGAGCCTGCGGGTCTTGAAGATGCCTCGGCGAAAAGCAAATTGTCGCCACACGTGAAAAGAGAGCAACCCAATTGAGCGCTGGCCCATCTTTCGTCTAGAGTTGCGGAACCCAGGAGCCTTGGTCCAAACTCGGTTCTGAGCTTCAATAGGCTCGATTTACTTGTCGGGCTCTCCCTCTCGAATTCCAATGTGCTGAAGGGCCGCCTAACGGCTCGACGAGTTATGAGTGTAGACGACCGCGAACATCCTCCCACCAAAACTTACCCGTCGCCTACATTGTCTGCGCGGCTACGGCAGCGCTACCTCAACCGCCGCAATCTCCTGATAGCCGCCATCGCAGGCGCAGTGGGCTTGATAGCCGTGGTTCTTTTGCTCCTCGGCGTGTATCGTCTGGGTTTCCTCGATCGTTACGTGGCAGGTCAAATAAAGGGAACCTTTTCAAGATATGGAATCCGCGCTGAAATAAAGGGATTCCACACCAATTTCTCCCCACAGACTGTCGAGATGCTCGGGTTGGAGCTTTACGACGCCGAAACAAATCAGCAGTTGGGCAGGATTGACCGACTGCTGGCTACCGTCCGCGTTGAAGACCTCTACGCCCTGAGCACGCGCCGCAACATTAACCTGAAAGATCTTAAGATCGAAGGACTCGAAGCGTGGGTAACATTCGATGAACAGGGTCGTTCAAACTTTCGCAATCTACATATACCCCCACCGGATCCGAATCGCCGAATACTCTTTGCTTATTCTACCGCGCATATCGAAGTGAAAGATGGCGTCATACATTACGGAGATGCGCGTCACGAGATCTCCGGCGAAGCGCGCAATTTGAGAGCTATCATTCAACCCGACGATCCGGGTAAACCCGCCGAGAGTTGGATGAACACCGCCACAATTGCGCTTTCGGATTCAACCTTTATTTACGACGGTCACCCTGTAAACAATATCGATGTCACGATTCGGGGTCGCGCCAATCAAACCCGTGCCGAGATCCAGGAGTTGGTGCTGAAGTCGCCACTTGCTGAAGCACATCTTCAAGGTACGATGGAAGACTGGCGGGCTTTGCGCTATCAGTTTAATATCACTTCCACTGTTGATCTCACCCAGGTTTCAGATCTGCTGCAACCAGCGACTAGTCTGCGCGGCGTCGGAAACTTCGTAGGTACTGTTTCCGGGGAGGGCGATCAGTACAAAATCACCGGGAGTGTTCAGTCGGACGCCCTGGCAGCCGACGGACTCAGGCTTCGGGGCCTAAATGTCAACGCTTCGGGTTCGGGCGAGGGCAGGAGCTACGACGTTAATGGTCGAGCAGTTGCCGAGTTACTGACAACCGGTGACTTCCAGTTCAATAGTGTTCAGATTGCGGGTGGTGTGATGGGCACCGGCTCCGACTTTCGCTGGGTGGGAGAATTGCGTGCCGCCTCGGAACGAAGTTATGGCACTTCGATCGTTAACCTGATCTTCCACGACGCGCGCGCTGAGATGAATGACGGCATCCTCACAGCATCTTCCAGCCAGTTTACAGCTAAAGAATTGAGAGCCTCGGGCACAAGCGCGAAAGGTCTAACAGCCTCGGATCTTCGGCTGCGTCATGAAAACGGTAGCATGCGAGGAACGGTAGGTAATGTGAAGGCGGGAACCATCGTTGCGTCGAATTCAAGGGTGAATGGGGTCACAGCAAATAATATTGAGTTCGTCACCAAGAACGGGGGAACTAGTATTGACATCAAGGCACTCCAACTGGGAGGTGCAAATGCCGCCGGGGCGGAAATTGGCGGCATCAGTATTGCCGGAGCTCATCTCACCTTGCGTCAGGGCAGGATTGAAGGATCAACCGCAGATATTGACGCAGGCACGATTAAGCTGGCGGATGGTCATGCTGACAACGTCAAACTCTCGAAACCCGTGTTCGTCGTTGAACCATCAGGTCGTTATCGCGCCAGTGCTGATTTGAGTATTGGCGGTGGCGTATTAGGGCGAATGGACTTGGGCCAGGTCCAGGGGAGACTCTTAGCCACAAGTAGCGAAATTCAAATAAACACCTTCACTGCCGACGTCTTTAACGGGCGTGCGACCGGCAATGTGTCGATTGCTCTTAATAACAGTGGTACATCGCGGATCTCGGCTACGTTTGATCAATTAGATGTGGCGGGGCCGCTCACCGCATTTGCCGGCGCCGCAGTGCCCCTGGCGGGCCGGGCCGATGGTCGCGTTGAACTAACCTTTCCTGGTACGAATGTTGAGCAGGCATCCGGCACTCTGGACACTCATCTCACTGCTGAAACACAGGCGCAAGAAAACGATCGAGTACCGATCTCGGGCCAGGTCGCACTGCGTGCCGATCGAGGCTTGTTTCAAATCGAGCGAGTGGATCTTCAGACCACGGCCACCAGTCTCAAGGCGACCGGGCAGTTTTCCTTTGCGGGCGATTCAAATCTGCATGTTGATCTCAACTCAACCGAGGCGAGTGAGTTGCAAGCAGTGCTGATCTCATCAGGATTGCTCCCTGACGTCGAGGAACAGATGCGCAGTTATGGCCTCGAGCTTGCGGGCCAACTTGCCTTCACCGGCACACTCCGCGGGCAGCTCGATACGCCGGACATCGATGGACGAATATCACTCAGTTCGCTCGTAGTAAACGGCAACGATCTGGGTGCGTTAAAGGCTGTCGTCACGATGACTCCGGCGGAACTGCGCGTCGCCGAGGGCCGGCTCAGTGAAAGAGATGGTGGCGGAATGCAGTTCACTTTCGTTGCGCCCCGGACGGGCGAGAACAACGCAAGTCTTGACGCAACACTCGATCGAGTCAATGCCAGTGCTCTTCTCGCGGCGCTGCCGCTGAGCAGAGATATGCGGGAACAGTTCGTGAATACGCAGGCGGACGTTTCAGGGCAGGTAAAGATTGTTGGCATTCCTCGAGCAATGAGTGGCAGCGCGGATCTTCGCGTTGGTGTTGGCCGGTTGGCCGGGGAACCCCTTGAGAGTTTGGTTGCGCGAGCAACTTTCACCGGGTCAGACGTGAATATTGAGAACATCGATGCACGACTGGCTGCGGGCCGTTTCGTTGGCCGCGGTACCTACAACACAACCAGTGAAGCCTTTGATGTTGAGGGTCGTGCGGAAGGGGTTCAGCTTAGCCGGCTGGCAACATTGACGGACCGTCCGGGACTACAGAACATCACCGGCGTTGCTGACCTAACTGCGCATCTGACCGGAAATTTATCGGACGATGACTTTTCCGGGTACCAGATTACTTTTGATGGACAGGCTCGTGACGTGACGATCAATGGCCGGGCCGCGGGTACGCTCGCGCTGGTCGGTCGCACGGAGAACAAACAACTCAACATCAGCCTTTCAACGGGTCTGCTTGGTCCAACTCAAGTGGTTTCTGCCAACGTCAATCTAGCCAATGAGAGGTTACCAGCGAATATTTCGACCACCTTTACGAATGCAGATCTTGCGGGGCTGTTGCGCATTATGCTGCCACAGAGCACAGTCAAACTCGGCGGCCGCGCCACGGGGGTTCTGCAAGCCAGCGGCAACCTTCTGGATGAAGATGGTTATTTTTCGCAGAGTGGTCTAGCTGGGTCAGCGGAATTCTCAGAGCTGAGTTTCAGAGTCGAAGATGTGCAACTCGATGCTGCTACCCCGCTAACGGTCCGCTTTTCGGCGGGCGAAGTTACTTTTGATAAAACACGATTCACTGGTCCTGGAACAAATATCACGCTCGGCGGCACATTGGCAGTTGGATCAGGTGGAAATCAGAGTCTGACAGTAGATGGACGATTGAACCTGCGGGTGCTAAATGGGGTCTCACCTGATGTGTTTTCGTCAGGCACGGCGGACGTTGCCGTCCGAGTCAGTGGTAGTTACGAACAACCCCGGCTGATCGGCACAGCCTCCCTGGCTAACGCTTCAGTATCGCTGTTATTGGGCAACGAGCGATGGATGGTCTCAAATATCAGCACGTTGGTTAGGTTCACCCGAGACCAGGCGCAAATCGATTCACTCAGCGGCATCCTGGGTGGTGGTCGTCTTACCGCATCAGGTGGGGCTCTGTTGGAAGGGTTCGGGTTGCGTAGCTTTCTTATCAATGTTCACGGCGAAGACATGACGGTACCCTTTCCAGAGAATTTTCGCTCCACAGTGGATGCCGATCTCGAGATTAAAGGATCTTCACGGGAGCAGATTATTGGTGGGGTGGTGAATGTGCGGCGAACCGAGTATACACAGGATATCGAGCTGGCTGACTTGATTAACTTCCGCCGCGAGGAATCGATCGAGGAGGGTGGGGAACTCGAGTTTACACGCGCTGCCCTGTTTAGCGACTTGCGTGTGGAAGGCCGCAATGCGCTGGTAGTTAGAAACAATATTGCCGACCTGGTTGGATCGGTCTCTTTACAAATCAACGGAACGCTCAAAGATCCGCTGATATCAGGAAGAATTACGGCCACAAGCGGTACCCTCAACTTCCGCAATGACCGTTACCAGATAGTGCGTGCCCTTATGGACTTGCCTCCGGGAAGAGAGTCTGAGCCCATCATAAACATTCAAGGCGAATCGCAGATTCGTGGTTACCGCGTAACAGTAAGCCTGAATGGGCCGCTTTCACAGCCGCAGGCTACTGTCCGTTCAGATCCTGCGCTGCCGCAGGCTGATGTTGTGTCTTTGATTACTACGGGACAATTATCGAGTGGGGACACAAGCACTTCGATCTTGTCGCAATCAGGGCTGGGAACGGCCACCAGCCTCTTGACCGATGCCCTTATCAATGTGCCCGCCCAACGCGCTACCAGCAGGCTCTTCGGACTAACCCGCTTTGAGATTAGTCCTGTGATTGGCGGTCGCTCAGGTTCTACTCCTGCCGCTCGCTTGACCGTCGGCAAACAGATCAACAGGAACCTCTCGGTTACCTACTCCACAAATGTTACCTCTGACCCGAATCAGATACTCGCTTTCGAATATCGCATTTCAGATCGCCTATCGTTTATCGCCCAATATGAACAAGCATCTACGCGAAAACTCAGCTCCCGCAACAACAACTACAGTTTTGAGATTCGATTCAGGAAGCGGTTTTGAGGCATGGAGCAGAGAGAGAGGCGGGAAATCAGGCAAGGGTCACTCCCCTATACGAGGTTAATCCGAGCGATTGGGTTGAGGTTTGCGGGCTCCTCTTTGTTTGTCGATCTTTGCTTCAAAGCGCTTCTATGTACCATCCTTCCAGCGGCGTTCTGTCAGGGACTTGGCGCGGCTGAATTGGACGACTATGAGGGTAGGCCAATCGCAAGCGTCGAAATTGTCTTCGACGGATCCCCTCCAGACCCCGCGGTGCAAGCAGATCTCATGTCGCTCCTCAAGGTTGCCCCGAATACCGACTACTCGGCGGTGCGGATTCGTGATTCCCTGCAGACACTCTTCGATTCCGGCAGAGTGGCAAACGCACGTGTGGAGGTCGTCGAAGGCAACAGTAGTGGCTCCGGCCCCATTCACCTGCGTTTTGTGGTCCTGCGTCAGGTGCAAATTGCTGAAATCAGGATCGAGTTGGGCCAGGTCATAGGGACTCCAATCGCCGCTGACGAGTTACGCGCACGACTTTTTCTAGGCCAACCCGGTACTCGGCTTTCGAGACAGATCATCTCACGAAACTCAGACGAAATTCAGGTTTACCTGCGTGACCGTGGCTACTTCAACGCCACAGTGGAGGCGGAAGAACAACTCGACCCGAGCAAGACCCGGGCCACTGTGATCTACCGCATTAATACCGGGGAACAGGCGCGAGTCTCTGCCTTCGACATCAATGTTAGCGGCTTCGATACGACGCTAGTGCAGCAGTCCTTGACGTTGCGGCCGGGCGCGCCTTTTACGCGAGACGCTCTCGGCGAAGACATAAAACGCATTCGCCAGGCCATCGTCGACCGCGGTTATCTTGCCCCTTTGCTGAAAGATGCCCGGGTAGAGCGAGATGCAGAGCGAAATGAAATCGCCATCAAATTGGAAGGCGCAATCGGTCCTAAAGTGAACGTCAAGGTCAACGACCTTGGTATTAATGACAAGGCCGCTCTTGAGCTTTTGCCTGTTTTGCGCGAGGGCAATATTGACCCGTCCGCCCTCGTTGAAGGAGCCCGTCGTCTCCGCAATAAACTGCAGGAGCAAGGTTACTTTTTTGCGGAAGTGACGCCCCTTTGCAGCGTTACGCCGGCAATTGCTGAGAGTGGTCCAAACGGGACAAATGCAACCTGCGAAAACCTGAACCCAGATGCCCTCAGCGGTCATTTAGTTGACATCGTCTACGAAATCGAACGGGGCAGGCGGTTTCGCTTAACTGATATCCGCATTACCGGCACTCGCCAATTAATTTTCGAAGATGTGGAAGCCGACTTGAAGAGTCAAAAGGCGAGCGCTCTCGGGTTGATTCCGTTCCTCGGTTATGGCCGAGGTTACACGAGTCTAACGCTGCTTGAACAAGACAGGCGGACAATTAGGAATTACATGCGTGACCTCGGGTATCGGCATGCGGAAGTTGAGGTGTTGCAAGGCGTATCCATAAATGGCGACAACCTGATCATCACTTTCAATGTCATCGAAGGCCCACTGACTCGCGTCGCGGGAGTAGAACTGCGTGGCAATAAAATCTATACGGACGAGCAAGTTCGTAATGAACTGAGAACGGTGATAGGCGCACCTTACTCAAGGTCATTTGCGCGTGCCGATGGCGACCGGGTGCTATCAATGTACGCTCGTGACGGGTACGTCAGCGCGCAGCTCGATTTTTCCATTGTCGAGTTACCCAAGAAAGGTGACGAGGAGCAAGTAAGGCTGGTTTACTCCATTACAAACGAGGGCGACAAGACTTATATCAACAACATCATCGTAAACGGCGTGACGGGCAGCCTTGAAACACAGCGAACGAAAAGAGATGCCATCTTGCGGGCAATTCCTCTGCGCGAAGGCGACGTGCTGCGCGCAGATCGGATTTCAGAAGCCGAACGTGAACTCTACCTTACAGACGCTTACCGGCAGGTGATCATTCGACCCCCTGAGCCCGCCGGCGAGACCAGTGGTGGCTTCAAAAGGAGCGACATAATCATTGATGTGGAGGAGAAGAAACCACGCGTACTGGATTACGGTGGCGGCTATTCCACAGATGCTGGCGCACTTGGGTTGCTGGAGGTCGCGAACGTAAACCTCTTCAATAAACTCCGGCAGGGCGCGATGCGTTTGCGGGCCAGCCGGCGGCAGCAACTGCTGCGGTTTGAATATCTCGATCCTCGTTTTGCCCGTTACGGTGAACGGCAGTTTGCGCCGCTGGCGCTCTCGGTTGAGTATCAACGGGATTCCACAGTGACTCGATTCTTCCGTTCCGCGATTGACCGCGGCACATTCGGCATTGTGCAGCGTCTTGATGAGGATGGAAATGCCATTGATGAGTTCGGAACAAAAACAAATGAACCAACCATAAACAGGTTTACAGCAGCGATTGAAACGCAACGTGTTCTTGATCAGAAGACCCATACCATTCTTTTTGCCCGTTACAGTTATGAGGACGTACGCCTTTACAACCTACAGAGCCTGCTTGTCAGGCCAGCACTGGAGCCTGACAGTAAAGTCCGTCTCTCGCGGCTAGGGGTTTCGTTTGTGCGTGATACTCGCGAGCGTTGTGAGAGAGGATTGTTTACTGGAAGTCGGGCCGCAAATGGGGACGAAACAGGTCGGCCCGGCGAAGTGTGTCGCTATAACCAGGTTGATGCCACGCGTGGGTACTTCTTCACTGCCGATTACGCTGTGGCCCTCCGTCAATTAGGAGGGAACATCTCGCTCCAGAGATTTCAGACTACTTACCGGCAGTACTACAAGCTCGATGCGTTACGGGGCACCGTATTCGCCGGGAACGTGACTCTGGGACTTGCCAACCTCTTCAACCCTCGCGATCGTGACGCTAATGGCCGGATCGACGAGATTGATCTCACTCTCCCGATCAGTGAGAGGTTCTTTTCAGGAGGCTCGACAACATTACGTGGTTTCGCTTTCGAAGAGGCGGGACCTCGCCAGGTCCTAATGCCAGAGGGCGAATTCAGGGATGGGAACGGCGATGTGGTGTTACTGAATCCGTTTACTGTTCCCGTCGGTGGTAATGCTTTAGCCATCGTTAATCTCGAAGCGCGTATTCCAGTTACGAGGGCCTTTCAAGTCGTGCCTTTTTACGATGGTGGAAACGTCTTTCGCCGCGTAGGAGACCTCTTCGGCAAACGCAAAGACACACCCCCTAATGACCTCGCGGCTGCAAACCTGCGGGCTCACTGGACAAATAGTGTGGGCTTAGGCTTCAGAATCCAGACTCCTTTGGGGGGCGCACTAGCAATTGATTATGGATTCTTGCTTAATCCTCCACAGTTCTTGATTCCGCAAGGGCCCAACGGTGAAGACCCCCCGGCCACCTATCGTCTCAATCGCACGCAGGTGCACTTCAGGTTCACTCAGACGTTCTAAGACTCAGGAGGCACTGGTGCTGCACCAAAGAAGGGGAATACAGAAGTCAAACAACTTCAGAAGAAGAATATTGGCGATAGTCTGGCTCTTGGCCACCTGCTGTTGCTTACCGCTGGCGGTGTCGGCTCAACAGGTCGTCGATAAGATGGTGGCGACTGTGAATGGCGGAGTGCGCACCGACTTGATCACTTATTCGGATCTGCTCTGGCAACTAACATTGCAGCCAAACACCCCACAAGTGAATCCTACTTCAGCAGATCTAAATTACGCGCTGAACTTGATAATGGACCAAAAGTTGATCCTCCAGGAAGCCGAGAAGTTGCCCGCCATTACGCCCACACAGCAGGAGATTGATGCGACCCGTGACGAACTCGCAAAGCTATTTCCTGTTGGTGAGTTTCAACTGCGACTACAGCGGGTGGGACTCACAAGGGAAAAATTAGATGAGATTCTGGATCAAAGAGTAAGAATTGAGAAGTATCTTGATTTTCGCTTTCGAAACTTTGTGGTTATTACGCAAAAGGATATTGCTGACTATTACCAGGATGTTTTCATACCTCGGTTCAGAAGACAGTCTCCCGGTGGCATAGTACCAACACTCGAGAATGTGGCGAGCGAGATTGAAAGAAGGCTCACCGAGGACAAGATCGAATCTGATACCGACGCCTTTCTGGATACCGCCCGCCAGCGAGCAGAGATTGTCACATTGAGTGCTTTATGACTTTCGGGCGCGAACAACATAAGCAGCCTAAGATTGGGCTGGCCCTTAGCGGTGGCGCGGCCCGCGGCATCGCTCATATTGGCGTGTTGCGTGCGCTCGAAGAGCATCAGATTAAGCCCGATTGCATTGCTGGTACTTCGGCTGGTTCGCTTGTAGGTGGCGCCATGGCTTCGGGTATGGAGTTGACTGAGATTGAAACGTTGGGGAGAAGTCTGCGCTGGCGGGATGTGGGTCGTATGACGATGTCCCGTTTGG
>DATEUF010000213.1:0-4528 GCA_035283325.1 Pyrinomonadaceae bacterium
GTGTCCTTCGTACGCCTCACCGACGATCAGGGTCGGGTGCGCTTCTTCAGCGAATCGTTCCTGGTGGATGGGACCCTGGTCCATGAGTATGTCACGGGCACGGTCTTCACCCGCGCGGGCTTGCTCAAGTTCGTTCATCAGCATCGCCTCATCACGATCTACAGGTACGCCGTCACCAAAACCTAGACCGCCTGTAACCGATGTCCTGCTACAAACGACCCATTAAAAAGTGTTAACGATGTCATGCTATACGACACCTAGCCACTGAAACGATCAGGATCGATGAGCATTCGCGCTGCGCGTGCAGCCCTAAAGCGGGCTCAGTCTCAATTGGAGCGTGTGCAAACCGCGTGGTTCGATCCTCCCGATCCAGTGGAAGCTGTGACCTTTGCATTCTACGCATATGAAAATGCCGTTGTTGCAGTTGCAGAGGCAAAGAACATTAGATGGACCAAGCGCCATGATGAGAAAGCCGCTCTCGCCGCCCGGCTCTTCCGCGATGGGATTCTCTCAATCGATGTTGAGGATCGCCTGAGTGAACTAAACGCCGCCCGTAAGGATGTGGCTTACGGTGAGCCAGGTCCCGAACTGGAACAGATGGACTTGGAGGAACTGGCTACAGAGCTGGAGCAGTTCATTGATGAGGTCGAAAGAATCGTCGATGCTGCCGAAAATAAGTAGTGTGAAAACGGCGGTGACCAGAGGGGAGTACCGAAGATTCAACTGGCGGAGATCGCTCGCCCTGTCCCTTCATGCCTTACGCGAGGCAGGGTTGTTAAAGCATTCAGTCGTGGTTCTCATTGGTTCTTATGCTCGTGGTGCGCAGACATCGAGGAGTGACGTAGATCTCCTTGTACTTTTACAAGAGCCTAAACGGCCTAAACTTAAGGCCCCTTATGGTATTCATCTTCAGTTCGAAGATATCGAGAGATTTCGCAGACGATTAGGGAAGCGCGATGATTACGCCATCGCCGCCCTGAGATTCGGGAAGCCGCTGTGTAACGGCGGCAATCTATGGGAAGAACTCCACAAAGAACTCAAGAGTGACATCTGGCCAGACTGGCGTGACAAGATCAACCAGGCGGAGCGCCGCATCAAAATAGCTGACGAGCTATTGGTGACAGACGACATTGATGCTGCAACTGAGGAGTACTTAGCCGTCGCCACACAGATTTCGAGAGCGATCTTGCTCCGACACGGGGAATATCCGTTGTCAAGGCCGGAGTTGAGTAAACAATTGTTCGCTCGAGGCGAAACAACGTTTGCCGCAAACATTGAAAAGCTCATAGAAGGAGAATGTAATAAGGAGCAGTTGCGCAAAATTGCGAGTGATCTCCACCGAGCGTTGCCGCTAGAGCTTGTCAGGAGTCATTAGGCGCCTGAAGGACGCCTTGCGACCTCGGCATCTTTGCAAGGCCGGGGAAAACGAATGCAAGCCCCTCGACCCGTCCGGACCGTTAGAAACTACACGACGACCCCAAAAACCCCTCTAGGGAGCCGTGTAACAGATGGCCGTGACGTCAGGCCTGGCTAATAATCTAACGACCGAGCAGGTTCTAGATCTTATCTTTCGAGACCCTGCGGTCAAGCATGGCCTTTTGGAATTCGACGACCTCGGCAAACATCCCTACCAGATCCTTAAGACCTTTCCAAAAACCCTCCAGAGCGGGCGCGTAAAGGGTGAGGTTCGTTACTACCTGAAATGCCTCAAGCGCCGTGAGGATATCCAGGTCTTCTCGGAGAAAAAGTCAAATCCTGAAGAAATCGTCCGTCAGCTCTGGCTCTACAAACTCCACCACGCCTATCACTATCCTCTCGATCATATCGCCGTCGAACATCAAGTTGATTTCGGCACGGTCACGGCCGAAAAGGCCGCGGACATCGTCGTCTTCCAGCGCGACGGCAGCACAGCCAAGATGGTTGTGGAGGTCAAGAAACCCGAGCGAAAAGAGGGAATAAACCAGCTCAAGAGCTACCTCAATGCTGAGGGGTCGCCGGTTGGCGTGTGGTCCAACGGGCAAGAGCGGGTCATCCTCTATCGGCCTTACCCCCGTGAGTTCGAAGACACTCTCACTGAAATCCCGACCTTCGAACAGGAGCCAAAAGACGTTCTCGCCGCCAGGCTCACGCTGGCGCACCTCAAAAGGGAGTTTGATTTCAAGCGCATCATCCAGAACCTGGAAGAGCTAGTTCTGGCCAACGCTGGTGTCGATGAGTTCAACGAAATTTTCAAGATCATCTTCGCCAAGATCTACGACGAAAAAGCCGCGCGCGAGCGTAAAAATCAGGAGCTTGCTTTCCGAAAGTCAGATAGGCCGCGGGTGACCTACGAGACTATCAACGGGCTTTTCCGCAAGGCGATGGTGGAGTGGCCAGGTATCTTCGATGAGAACGAGAGCATCAAGCTAACCCCGCAGCACCTGCAAGTCGTCGTCGGCCCACTGGAGCGCATCGGTCTAATGGGCGCCAACTTGCGCGTAATGGACGACGCCTTCGAGTACCTGATGCCGAGCGTGGCCAAGAAGAAGAACGGCCAGTTCTTTACGCCGCGCTACGTCATTGACATGTGCGTCAAGATGCTGAACCCGAAAAAACGCGAGTATGTCGTGGACCCTGCCTGCGGCTCCGGCGGTTTCTTGCTCCATACAATGGAGTGGGTACGTTCGACGCAGTACAGCCCCAACGCGCGCGAGCATTTTATAAATGACTACGCCGCGAAATACCTGTGGGGCATCGACTTTGACGAACGCTCAGCAAAAGTATCGCGAGCACTGATGTTGATCGCAGGAGACGGCCGAAGCCATGTCTTCAAACTCAACAGCCTTGACCCCAGGGAGTGGGTTCAGATCGAGGAAGGCATGGCGGCCATACTGGGCCTTAGGGCCGCCAACCTCATCCCCAGCAAGAAGCCCACGCCCGCCGTGATACGCGATTCTGAAGCGTGGGATCAGCTCGCCGACTTCTCATTCGACGTGCTCCTGACCAATCCACCCTTTGCAGGAGAAATTCGAGACCAGGGAATCTTGTCTCGCTATGAACTGGCCAGAAAGGGGCGGACCTACGCAAAGCCGGAGCCAAAAGTCGAACGCGACGTCCTCTTCATCGAGCGCTGCTTACGTCTACTCAAGCCCGGCGGCCGCATGGCGATAGTGCTGCCCCAAGGGAAGTTCAATAACTCGACCCTGGCCTACATTCGCGAATGGATTCTCCGCCATGCCCGCGTACTGGCTGTTGTTGGACTGCATCCCAATACCTTCAAACCACACACGGGCACGAAGACGAGCATTCTTTTCCTCCAGAAGTACACTGACGCTGAACTCGCCAGGATGCAGACCATCGAGGATACCATACGGTCGAGGTGCCCGAATTACATCGAGATCCTCAAGAAACTCATCGCCGCATCTCCTGAGGACCGAGACCTTGCAGAGGAAGAGTTGCCGGAGGAAGTGGCCGAGCTTCTGCACGAATTGTTTGACACCCCAGAGGAAGAGAGCGAAGTTGAAGCCGATGCTGACCAAGCAAAAGCGGGACGTGTTGACTCTGAGCCCGACATCGAAACACTCCAAGGCGAGTCGGACGAGTGGGAAAAGACCGTTACCAACCTTCGTCTCGCCCTGGAGCAAACCAGGGCCGCCAAAGATAAGGAAAAGCAGAAGAAACTGAAGTCCCAGATTCGTGCAGCGGAGGAAAGGTTGGGCGAGGCCACAAATTCGCTGAAACGCCGGACGCTCAAAGGGCAAGTGAAACTGCTGTTGGATGACCCAAAGGCCATCGAACGGCTTCGCGAGAAATGGATCGGTGTTGAGATTGCCAAGAAGCTGGATTACCCCGTTTTCATGGCTACCAGCGAGCAGGGCGGCAAGGACTCCTCCGGCGAATACATCTACCAAGACCCGGCCGGGAACATTCTCAAAGACTCTGACGGCAATCCACTCATTGAGCAGGACTGCGTCAAGTACCGGGGCGAAGACCAAGACGGCATTGCCGAGCAGTTCGTCAAGTGGGCCAAGAAACAGAAACTCAGCTTCTGGGGCGAGGGCTGAGGCATGGCCGTTTGGGCCGAAGTTACAACTGGTCAGATCGAGTATGGTCGTCTCGACGCCCAATTTTATCAGCCCGAGTTCTTGAAGCGGAAGCAGATGCTAGAGAAAGCCGGATACAAGCTTCGCCGTCTCGGGTTGCTCGCAGAAAAAATCGACGTTGGATACGTTGGCCCGATGACGCCTGAGTACCGTGATCAAGGCGTACTCCTTCTTCGCTCGCAAAACGTTCGAGAGTTTCAAATTGACACGGATAAGAACCCGATTTTCATTTCGGAAACATTTCACTGGAAGCTGCGGAAGTCACAGGTCCACCCGGGCGACATTCTGATCACGCGCTCAGGCGTCGCCGGAAATGTCGCAATTGTCCCAGAAGATTTTCCGGTGGCTAACTCGGCGGACATAATTCTCGTGCGCCTTCGTCCTGGCATTGATCCTCTGTATGTGGTGGCGTTCATTAATTCGAATTTCGGCCGCTTCCAGGTACA
>DATEUF010000214.1:0-6168 GCA_035283325.1 Pyrinomonadaceae bacterium
CCGCGGAGTTTTAATCATCCCAAATCTACCGCTTGGTTCTTGTTAACTATGCCTTATGTCACGCGAATAGCGTCTGTTTAATAGATCGAGAGGATTTCGATTTACGATCAGGCGGCGACTGGTTAGTGATTTCAAATACTCTTAGGTTCTTCACCCAAAACCATGACCGGTGCGGTTGTTAGTGAAATCCTCTGGTCAAACGTCTCTAATATAGATCGAATGTACGTTTTCCCTCTGAGAATCAGAAGTGAAGGGCTCGAATGAATGCGGCAGTCCGTAAGCAGCAGGCGAAGATCCTAAAAGTCGCGAGAGAAGTTCACCGTATTACGGGCGCTTTGCTTTTCACGTTTTTCTTCGTGGTTGCTGTCACGGGGCTGCTGCTCGGATGGAAAAAACACACGGGTGGTGTGATCCTGGCCAACGCCGCGGTGGGCAGATCGGTGAACCCAGAAGTTTGGCTGCGGGAATTCGCATCGACCATACTGTGAACAAACGGCTCAACCTATTTGGCAGATTCAATGAATCTCCCTCCGATGTAATCAATGGAATCGAGAACCGGACCCATAATTTTTCGAATACTAGGATGTTAACTCTAGGTGCGACATGGGTTCTTAGCACGCGAATGACCAGTATCCTCGAACGCCTAAAGATGATGACGTCGGTAGTAGATTGGTACTGCTTCTGGCTGAAAGGGGAAATACCGCCCGATCCAGAACGGGCAAAACGATGGAACCGCCTACGCAAAATGCAGGAAGCGGTGATAACCGAACAAGCCGCTAAAGGAGTAAAGATGGCTCCGCTGCCGCCGCTCGTTCCGGCTCCGTCATGGGTAAAGCCGCTCCCTAATTTTGATGCGACCGCTCCGAAAACAAAAGCAAGCGGTGAAAATTAGATCGATTCTTTATCCCACGCGGATTTCCTGATGGCGGAAACAACCGCAACCGCCGAAAAGCAAAGCTCGACGACATTCAGGCACGTATGCAACGACGTGGCAACTCAGCGACCAAAGTAACGCCTTAGCGCACCGGCTTACCCTGATAGACAGGGCTCTTGATGCTCAGGTGATGGTCATTATGTTTACGTGGTTCAATAACTAACGACAAGCAGGAAAGAAGCCAAGGCCGGATTGATCGAGCCATCGATTGCTCGATTGCTGAAACAATACGAAGACGCGGGAATGAAAATCGAACGCCTGCCGCTCAAGGTCGATGTCAACGACGTGTCAGCCAAAGGCGCACAATTGCGCTTCGCCGTAGATGGTCAACCAGGGACCACCGATATTTGTTGGTTGGTCGTCAATCAACGCCTGGTGCAACTCTTTTTCATGAGATCTGAGAAGAAAGAGGCGAAGGCAAAGGCTTGCTGGGACATGGTTCGTACTACCTTGCGTATCGAGATGCCGTTGAAGACGAAGCACTGAAAATGAGTCCTGCCCATAAGACATCACGTGAACACGGCGAAGGAAACATCGAGTCCTATCACCAAGCGCCTACTTGCGGCCTTACCGAGTGATGACTACGAACGCATTTTCTCCAACTCACAAGTAATCCGACTACCACGAAATAGAATTCTTTACGAAGCGGGCGACGAAGTGCGATCCGTTTACTTCGTGATTTCTGGTGTCTTGTCGCTGCTGGCTATTACTGAAGACGGCCAGACCGTTGACGTGTGCACCATCGGAAATGAAGGCGTAGTAGGAATGCCTGTCGTTCTAGCCGTCCCGGTAATGCCGTGTCGGGTAGTGACTCAACTGCCGTGCGAGGTGGTAAAGATTAAGAGCGGACCACTCCTGGCGGAGTTCGCGCAAAGCGGTACACTGCAAAGACTCCTACTCAAGTATGCGTACGTACAGCAAGTGGAAATGATTCAATCGGCTGTTTGCCATTCCCTCCATACGATTAGGCAGCGACTCTGCCGATGGCTGCTAGTCATCGCAGACTCAGTACCATCAAACACGTTTGATGTCACTCAGGAACACATTGCCAATATGTTGGGCCATCAACGTAACCGGATCACGTTGGCGGCTCGCGAACTCTTGCAACAGGGATTAATAGAATATGGCAATGGCAGTATGAAGATCGTCGATCGCGCCGGCTTGGAAGCCGCCGCCTGTGAGTGTTATGGCATCGTTAAGGAAAATAACAAGCGGGTCTTGTGCGCGCAGACCAAATCTGGTTTCCCATCTTGATAAACCAACCCAATTCTTTCAGCCTTTAACAAACTGCCCGAATTCATCAGGTGGGCTGGAGGCACGTACACCGTTATCTGGGCGAGTTTGATTTCAGACACAACGAGAGGCATGTTACGGACGGTGAGCAGCACAGAAGACCTGCCGGCTTTGAAGGCAAACGTCTCACCTATCAAAACCCTAGCCGGGAAAACTAAGAAAGCAAGAAAGCCTGAGGAGTAAAACGGCCCCTCAGGCCTTCCGTGTGGAAATTACGATAACTACTTATGCAGCAAGCAGCTCAAACGGGTTGGCGATAGTTCGTTTTCCAAAACGCTTGAGCAGTCTCACAGCGTCATCCTCTGGAATATCTTCGCGCCGAAGAATTTCCTCAATCTCTGGACGTTCTGCGCTAGGAATTCGCATCGCAAAAAATTGCCAAAGATCCGGGCTTTGATACACCTTATCCGGGTCAGGAAATTCAATCAAAGGGCGCAAATGGTCGTTGCGCTTGAACTCTTCGGAATATTCAAATCGCCAAAGTCCGTCTTGCACCGATAGCGTGCCGAATGTCAGGTTGCCGTACCTCAGGAGAAATTGCGCACTAATACCTGGCGGTGCATGTACGACAGTCTTCGCACCGAGCCAATCTTTTGCCACTTCAATAAAACGCCTAATTAGCATGTTTACGCCTTCCTCCTTTTTTCTCATTTAACTAGAGTCACGGCTTCGATCAGAAGCTCTTGTCTCTTACGCAAGCATCGCTTAATGAGTTCGCGTCGATTCGCACTCATCAGATTCTTGAATTCTTTATCTATGCATTCGATGCTCTTTTCAAGAGGTTTGGTTAACAAGAGTTTCCCAATATTTTGCCGGCAGGGCTCAAGACTCTCCCAGATTAAGCCGATTAACTCAAAGAAATCAATCTGTTTCGCCTTATCCCACCCCATCGGCGGAGTACATTTGTTTATGTAATTCTCCAAAAAACCGCTCAGTGCGATCTCTGCGGGCGCGATGTCCTTCTCGGAATTCCTTGTCTGATGTGAAATCTTTTGGGGCATCACCCATGACCGTTCGGAAGGTAATGTTCTTTAACTCATATTTCTTAAGAGATGGAATGAATTTGTTCCAGTCCGTTTGATAGTCGGAATAAAACTTAATGGCCTTAACGTCCGGCTCTCGCTCACGTAGGATCGCTTTGTTCGTAGGTTTCACGCGGTTTAGTATTAGTTCATCGAGGCTTGAAACTCAACCGCGCGATTGTCGGAATGGTCCTGCGCGATTCTGACGGACAATCAACAGCAAAAGACTCTTCCAAAGACACCGCATATGTGATAGATAAATGAGGTCTTCCAGGACACTGCTAAATTGCGTTTGATTGCGCCCTTCTCTTCACAAGGAGGCTCAAATGAACACGTGGATTAGAGGCCTTGCGCTCTTTTGCTGCGCCCTCATTCTATTCACCCCACTCTGCGTCGCGAAGGACAGCTCCGAAATGCTAAAGCAGAATTCGCGCAACACGATCTCTCTCGAGCTGGAGTTTACGAAGAAGAACGCTAGTCCGCTGCAAAAGGTTGTCTCGTTCTTGAGCTGGGGTCCAAACGGATATGCGAGTGGTTTCCTGGTGAGCGATCGACTGGTAATCACTGCCTATCACGTGGTGTCGGGGAACCTGGATGAATCCAAGAAGGTGGCCCTCGGCTTTGGGCCACGGGACAAGCTTGACGTAAGGGTTTCGACTAACGGCTGCCCGGCCAGAGTGCTTAAGATCGATCAGGAAGCGGACTTGGCACTCCTCGAGATCTGCGACTCGCCGAAACAGTTAAAGGCACTCTCTTTTCAAAGCAATATCGCCAAGGATGAACGGGTGTATTTGATCGCTCGTCCGCATCGCGATAAAACCGTCAGCCATGGAACGTTCCATGGTCCTTACAGCTGGAGAGGAATCGAATACTGGTCCATTAAGATTGACGCCAAGGACGGCTTTTCCGGGAGTCCAATCTACAACCAGCAGGGCGAGATTGTTGGGGTCTTCAGCGGCTACGACTGGTCGCAAAAACTTGCCATTGTGAGCCCGGGAGCCCGCGCTGAAAAATTGATCCAGGAGTATCAGCCGCGTGACAATCGACGCCTGTATTGAACCTGCATCGAACGCTTCGCCTCGGCCTTTTGCTGGTGAACTTCGTTGCCCTTGTCTCACCAGTCAATCGACGAGCGAGGTCATCACGACGGAGTTTGCTTATAAGCTGACGTTGAGAAATCTTGGGTCCAAGACCGTTAGCCTGGTCGAGTGGGAATACATCTTTATGGATCCTGAGACTCGGGCAGAAGTTGCGCGTCATCAGTTTCTCAGCGAGGGAAAGATTCCCCCGGGCCAGCGCAAGACTCTGGTGGCGTACTCTACGTCGCCGCCAACCAGAGTAGTGAGCGTTCGCATGCTGCTCAGCCCGAGGCCGAGCGCTTTGCCGAAAAGGTCACGATCAGGCGGGTTACTTACAAGGATGGATCGGTTTGGGCGCCACCGCCCCAGCAAACGATAAAACCGCTGCGCTAATCCTCATGCCATCGCACAACAGGACCGTTCAAGGTCTGCTCGCCGCCGGCCTGCTCCTAATCGGGTTCGCCGTAAGGACGCCATCGCAGTCGCCGGCAGACTCAGCGCATTTTGAAAAGGACGGATTGACGTTTGATTACGGTTCCACCTGGGAATTAAGCGAACAAAGTAATCCAACGGCTCAACAACTGGTGCTGCTGGAGAAGGATCTGGATGCACAGATCATGATCATCGCGCTGCGTAGCTCGCTCACGAATGCCAAGCAGGAAGAAGAAGCGAAGACCGCGCTGATCGAGCCATCGATTTCCCGTCTGCTCAAGCAATACGAAGATGCAGGGATCAAGGTCGAGCGCGCTTCGCTGACGATCGACATCAATGGTGTCATGACAGAAGGGGCACAGTTACGCTTTGCTGTAGACGGACAACCAGGCATCACAGATGTCTGTTGGTTGGTCATTAATCAACGCCTGGTGCAACTCTTTTTTATGAGACCAGAGAAGAACGCGACGAAAGCAGCGATTTACTGGGACACCGTGCGCAGTACGTTGCGGATACAGAAACTGAGCAAAGTAAGCAGTGAAGCAATGAGCCTTCTGGCCATCACTGAAGACGGACAGACTGTTGATATCTGCACTATGCGTACTCACAGCAGTCCGAGATGATTCAATCCGCCATCTGCCACTCATTGCATACCATCCGTCAAAGGCTCTGTCGTTGGTTGTTAGTCATCAGCGACTGTGTCCATTCAGACAGCTTTGATGTCACACAGGAGCACGTTGCAAATATGCTTGGCCATCAACGCAATCGCATCACACTTGCGGCTCGCGAGCTGTCGCAACAGGGACTCATAGAATACGGCGGTGGGAACATGAAGATTCTCGATCGCGCTGGATTGGAAGCCGCCGCATGCGAGTGCTATCGCGTGGTCACAGATTCTGTCGAGCAGGTCTTTGCTGCCTGAATGCATCAGAAGCGAATCCGCATCCCTTGTCCTACCTCGCGCGAAATCTCACGTCCGACCGCAGCGATCACGGCGGCAGTTCTTCTTAAGTTGCCCGCTTCAAAGCCGGCATTGCGGATCTGTCCGACGTCTTTATGAGCATTAGGCCCTCGGGATCACGAAGCTTCCGGGAGCGTTAGACCGTGGCAGGCGCGAATTGCGAACCGCGAGGCGTCACATGTGAAAGATCACGTTGATCCGGTTTAGTTCGATAAAGTCAAAAGTATCAAACCCCTCAATCAGGCGATTAAGATTGGCGCTGAGGATAGCTTCAAGGTCCTTATTGCAGGAAATCGCTGCTTTCGTCGCGTTCTTTTCGGGTCTCATAAAAAAGAGTTGCACCAGGCGTTGATTAATGACCAACCAACAGACATCTGTGATGCCTGGTTGTCCGTCTACAGCAAAGCGTAACTGCGCCCCTTCTGTCATGACACCATTGATGTCGAT
>DATEUF010000215.1:0-16626 GCA_035283325.1 Pyrinomonadaceae bacterium
ATGCTTCCTTGTGCTTCTCCATCGCTGAGTACGCCAAACCAAGCCGGCAATATGCGAGTGCGTCAGTGCTATCAGCTGTTATCGCTTGATTGAAGTATTCCACAGCCGCAGCGTATTTCGCTGTTGCGAGGCTTGCCATGCCCCTTTCAAAGGGCGTAACAAACGGCGCCGGCGAGGAAACTGTTTTAGACGGCAGTGGCTTTGAGTCTGAAGCTGGCGATGTAATCGCAGCGGCTTTGGCCGGTGGGTCCTCGGTCGATGAGTTTGACTTCTTCTCCGGCACCCGAACGGCGGAGTTTGCAGCCAGAGACGTGTTGCCGCTGTTCCCCACTGTTGAGTCAGGCTTTCGTTCGACAGGTTGGGAAGCTGAGGTAGCGGCAACTTTGTTTGAGTCTGCTGCCGGCGGCGCTGGCTTGGTCTCCTCCTCAAATGGGGCTACGGGTAACGTCGACGCGGGAGTGACCTTCTCGTCGCTCCGCACCGCGGCGATGTTATTCGTCGATCCTCCCGTCTTGTTCTCAGTCGGATTGATAGTTGAAAGTTTTCGAGTGCCAAAAGTATAAGTCAGCACGCTGAATATTTTGGCCGGCTGGCTTGAGAGTGCACTGGGCGAAAAGCGTGCTTTAAGACCGGCACGCGCCGCCGCTTCCATAAGCAACGGATTGCCCGAAATGGCCCGCACAGCCGCCACTGCGCCTTTCTCGTCAACAATCAATTGCACTTCGACATTGCCTTCAACTTGCGCATTGGCTATTTCGGGAGGAAGGTCAGGTTCGGGTAACTCTACCGCAGCCTTTCTCAGCACCGCTTCGGAAACATGTATGACCGGTAATCTTGTTGACTCCTCTTTCACGGTCGCCGCGACATTTGTCGGTGGAAGTGAAAAGGTCTCTTCAGACTTATTTGCAGGACTTGGCTCGGCGACGGCCGGCTTCTTCAATTCCTTTGCCGCTGACCCCGACTCGGCTACGCCCGTTATGTTGGGCCGGTCAGGTCTCGGTTTTCCAGTCCGGGCCAGGCTCGTATCGCCCACAGCAGGCGTCACGTTGGCGGCCGCAGTCCCTGCCGGAGCAGAAAGTTTGGTAAGTGCATCACTAAAGTAATAGGTGATTGTCCTATAAGTAACCTCAACGGGTTCATATGTGACGTTCCCATTTTCGTACACAGCTACGGAACTGGTCATCTTCTTCCAATTTCCGAATTCGTCTGATTCGTATTCGTACCTCTCTTTGCTAAGAATGGCTCCATCCGGAGCACGCAAAACCATCTCCATTATGTTGCCGTTGTTGTCATACTGATATTGTTCTTTTCCGGTGAGGGTATTACTGTCCACGGGATAAGCCACCGAATCAATCTTTTCGCCCTTTGGACCATAGGTCGTTACCTCGCGAAGGACGCGAGGAGATTCAACCGTTTTCCCCTCCTTCACCAGAATCTTGGCACTCTCGATGCGCACTCGCCGCACTGGTCCACTTAAGCCATCCTGCTCTCGAGTGCTGCTTCCGGCGGACAGAGAGACTGACGAAGCGCTCAGTTTTTCCTGCGCAAAGACGGAAATGTCGATTGACAGAAGCGCAAGGCAAGCAGAGGTTATGAAAATTTCTTTTATTGTCATCGCTTCACCTTCTTAAGGTTCAGTTAACACTTGAACGACTATAGTTTCCACGCCCTTGGTCTCTTTTGGATAACGACGCTGCCTAGCGATGCGAAGCGCTGTGGCTTCAAACGCTTCCAAACCAGGTTGGTGATTCTTTATATAGGCTTCCGCCACGAAGCCGTTTTCTATCCGGATTACTACCGGAACCCTCCGAAAAGGTAGCTTTGAGGCAGGTGTCTCCGCGACAGGCAATTCTGTTACCGTGGGCGCAGGCTGGGGCGATTCTGCCGGGCGGCTCTCAACTGTGTCGGAAGTCGTGTCGACTACTCTGCCGGTCTCTATACGAACCGACCTTTCTGGAACGATCGTCGGCTCTGGCGAACTCTTTGGTGAGGGCGCCTTTGTTGCCTCAGCCCTGGCGACGCTTGGAGGTTCTTTTATTTCCTTCCGCATGCTCTCCACGCCCGTGTTTGCCGCAGAAGAGTTAGCCGAGTCCTCTGAGAGGCTGCCGGATGCCACTGGCGGCCGGGCTTTACTGCGTAGGGCAGTGATGCTGACTGCGGCTACTGCCATCAGCAGCAGAATGGAAGAGGCCCTCACGCTGATGCTGGCTTGTGCGTTCCCGGATTGTCTCACCAGGTCGACGGACGATTTCGAGCGAGGGCGTTCCGCAACATCGGTTTTCTCGGCTGGTCCAGGCGCCGGAGAACTGCTGGGCACCGGGGTTGGAGATGAGTCTGCAATTGTTGACGAAGCAGTACTCGACTGTGTTGCAGGTGTTGGGGAGGGGATCAATGTATCTTCAGTTTGAGGGGATTGCGCTGAGAAAAGGTATGGAACCGGGACGGCCGTGACCTGATCACGGCGCGTAGTCTCAAGCTCAGAAAGAGGTTTTGGATCCTTAATTCCACGTTCTTCGATTAGAGTTTCCTTAATCGCCAGGATTTGCTGCAGGAGGCTAATCTCATGAGCCTTTTTGAAATCCCAGGGAGGGATTTCGAAGCCCGGATCAAACTGGAATTCGGTCCCGTTCATTGCAATCGCCAAATTCACTGCCGGAAGGCCTGTAAGAGGTCCCATCCGCGCGGCTGCCAGTTCGCCATTATCAAAATAGAAGAAGGCCTTTGTTGAGCCCAGGTTGATCAGAAGTCTGCCACTCGCTTTGTCTTGGGAAAGAATCGCGACTACTTCCGGCAGGGAACAGCCGCTCAAGCTTTCGTCTGTGCTCATGTCCGCACCCATAAGCAAGTTCTGGCAAGCGTGTAGTCGGGAAACTGGCCTGCTGTAGAGACTAGAAAACTAACACCTCAAGAGATACGTTTATCAGAGAACCCGAGCCGTCCGATTCAAAAGGGCAAAGTATTCAAAAGATCAAATCCAAATGTTTCCCTTGATGAAGTGGATTTTTAGATTGAACTACTGGAGGTTATCTGGATTCGATAGCTGGGTTGTGCAAGAACAAGTACGCACGGGCGCTCGGAAAGCATCGCTCGACGCGTTTACAGCCTTATATACCCGTTGTGACACACCTGTCAACGGTGGCAGGGCAGAGGGTTCCCGAACGCCAGTACGAGGCGAGACAAGTGGCGCCCTTTTATACACTGAAAGTCGCTTGGAGGGCTTTCAGGTCCTATCCCAATAACAGTATCCGTGCAGGTCCCCCCTTGTTGGAGGATTGTCCTAACGATTATTAGTGGAGCCGGCTGCCGGAGTTGAACCGGCGACCTTCTAATTACGAATCAGACGCTCTACCAACTGAGCTAAGCCGGCTTATCACGGCGAAAAAAGACGCTTCAGACGAGAGGCGTGACCACGCCCAACTGAACCTGCACTATACGAATGCAAATACTACCATTATTCTCGCGACGTGGTCACTTTACCGCGACTTGCTTTATGTGCAAGACGTTAGAGGCATTATACTCGAACGCTCTTGCACTTGCTCTACACGCCGCTCGGTGGAAGCGGCGCATTGGAAACTTATAAGGCCATAGTTTGCTAATAGCCGCGCCCGGTCAACTCGGACGTTAGCTGTACAGAATCGAGAGCTTTCCTAAACCGGAGGAGGTGAAGTATGTTTCGAATACTGAAAGGCTTGACGCTACTGGTACTGTGCGCCACCGTCGTATCGGCACAGAGTTCAAGAAAGAAACCCATCGAAGGGGCTTGGAAGGTGACAGAGATTGTTGTCACTGGCGCGAACGCATCAAATGTGCCAAATCCGCAGCCTGGGCTGATCATATTTGCCCAGAAGCATTACAGCGTAATGTGGGTTCCAGGGAACCAACCGCGCAGTTTGTTCAAAGGAGAGGACCCCACTAACGAGGAAAAGATCGCAGCATATGATTCTTTCGTCGCCAATTCGGGCACCTACGAAGTAGATGGAGCAACATTAACCCTCCACCCGATGGTCGCCAGATCTCCGAACTTTATGGCAGGCGGAGTATCGAAATTACAACTGCGGATCGAGGGAACAACCCTGTGGCTCACCCAGAAAAACACGGACGTCAGAATTCGCACCGAGAACGGCGTGGCGCCATCATCTGGCCCGGCCAGTGAAACGCGGTGGAAGCTTAGTCGCGTTGAGTGACTTGCGAATATAAAGCAAGAAATGACGTGAACTTTGGGCCAGCTAACAAGCGGCTGAAGCGGACCGCTGAGAACCGCAGTCGCTTAGCCCGTAGGCTGTTGGGCGGCAGTGGATTATTAATGGCCGAGGGGAAGGAGGACCACCATGTCGTGCCGCAACATGCCTGAGAACTGGGAACCACCGGTCCCCGCTTGGTGCGCTCATCTTGGCGACAGCGCGTCGCTGGTGATCGCCTACATCGGTGTGCAGTCCCTTAATGGCGACGCGGGCAATCCCGAGGCTGCTCTCCGTTTCATCCGGAGCGGAGCCGACGCTCCCGACCATGTTGAGCGTGGTAGATTCAACGACCTCGCCGGGCTCGTGAATCATGTCTTTGTGTGCTACTGGCGCGACCCGTTGGCGTACTCGCGCTTTGCCGAAGGGAGTGCATTTGCGCAGTGGCTCGCCGGCGGTGGTCTCCTAACCAGTGACGTAGGCGTCTGGGTCGAAGCTTTTCGCATCCCACTGGCGCGGTTCGAGACCCTGTTCTCCTCCCAGAGTCCAGCAGGTGCGGCGCGCCTCAGTGACCATCCCATGACCGGTCCCGTCATGGAGCACGGTTATTGGGGCGGGATGCGCGATAGGATGCCCGCAAGCGTCACCGGCGAGTTCTCCACCCCGTTGGAAGGCATTCCCAAAGTCACCAATCATGCTGAAACGCTGGGCCGCCGCCTCGTGCTGGCGCCGCCCGAGAATCTCTGTCTAATTCGCTCTGCGCAAGATTGGTCCTCCTGCAGTGGCGAGGAACGCCGCAGCTATCTCCGTGATGTCCATCCGGTGCTCAAAAGGGGCATGCGATTCCTGATGGAGAATCCTGCTGAGACTCAGAAAGGGATCAACGCTAGATCACGCTGACCGTAAGTTATAGAATGGCGAGACTTCCGAACGCTGTCGCTATTAGAATGCGCTGTTTCGGCTGTCAACTAGATCGACGTCAGCGATTTTGTTGAGTGTTGTTTGCTAAATAGATTGAGGGAGGGAAGGCGCCTAAAGTCATGCCTAAAGATCCGACACGAAATATCGTCCGCTACAAAATCGGCGGCAGTCATCTGAACGAGTTCGAGTTTCACAAGCATCAAGGTGAAATGGCTGAAGAGTTTCAGGCACCGGGGGATGAGGGCCGCGAGTTAGGTAAGCGGAGCCAGGCCGACCGCGTGGCCCAGTTAATGGCTGCAGCAAAACGGAAGGCTGCGAAAAACAGAAGACGTAAAGCGAAAGCAAGCGGTGCGGAAACCAATTCAGAACAGAAGACCAAGTCTGCTGCGCCTGCTACAGCTCGCAAACGTTCCGCGGCAAAGGCGAGCGTCAGCAAGAAATCTGATCGACAAAAACCACGTTCCAGAAAGGCTACTGCCAGATAACACCTGCATGCCTGAAGTTGTAGTCATCGGCGGTGGTTTGGCGGGTGTCGAAGCTGCATGGCAGGCAGCACGGGCCGGAGCGCGTGTTCGGCTCTTTGAGATGCGGCCCGCACGACAAACGCCAGCACATCGTACTGATAAGCTGGCAGAAATCGTCTGTTCGAACTCTCTAAAATCGGATGAACCGGGAACAGCTCCCTATCTATTGAAGGAGGAGTTGCGCCGCGGCAGGTCGCTGGTGATGCAAGCAGCAGCCGCGACTCGCGTGCCAGCTGGGACTGCACTGGCAGTTGACCGCCAGCGCTTTGCGGAATACATAACAGAAAAGATCGCAGATGACCCGGCGATTGAGTTGGTGCGAGCGGAGGTGACCGAACTCAACTTTGAAACCGTGACTATAATCGCCACAGGCCCGCTCTCCTCTGCTGCCCTCACAGCGGAGATCTCTGATTTGACAGGCAGCGATCAACTCTATTTCTACGACGCTATTGCCCCGATTGTGTCTGCCGAGTCACTTAATCAGACCGTCGCCTTTCGGGCAGCGCGCTATGGCAAAGGCGGAGACGACTATCTAAACTGTCCGCTAAACCGTGAGGAGTATGAGCGGTTTGTGCTTGCGCTCACGGAAGCCCAGAGCGTGCCGCTGCAACGGTTTGAAGAGACGCATTGGTTTGAAGCCTGTCTTCCCATTGAAGAACTGGCCAGAAGAGGTTTCCACACGCTGCGTTTTGGGCCGATGAAACCGGTGGGCCTGGTTGACCCGTGTACCGGACGCGAGCCTTACGCCGCAGTTCAATTGCGCCAGGAAAATTTGATGGCCGACGCATACAGCCTGGTGGGCTTTCAGAATCATCTACGTTATGGCGAGCAAGCACGAGTCTTGCGTTTGATTCCAGGGCTGGAAAAGGCAGAGTTTCTCCAGTTCGGTCAAATACACCGCAATACATATATCTGCTCACCGCGCGTACTTTCTGCCACGATGCAGATGCGGCAGCGGGCAAACTTTTTCTTTGCCGGTCAGATTACAGGAGTTGAAGGTTACGTCGAATCAGTGGCAATGGGTTGGCTGGCCGGGATTAACGCTGCCCGGCACCTGGTTGGTCAAGACCCGGTTTTCGCGCCGGTCGAGAGCGCAACGGGCGCTCTAGCGCACTACGTGTCCAATGCTCAGACCAGGAATTTCCAGCCTGTAAACATCACTTTTGCCTTGCTGCCGGCGCTACCAGACCGGGAGCACCAAGGCGTAAAGAGAAAGCGAGATCGGCGGCAACTGCAGGTGCAACTGGCGCTGAAAAAATGGGACGCGTGGCTGCAAGAGATTACAGATCGATCGCTAACAGAAGTGATGGCCTAATGAGAAGCCGGCGCTACTCAGCCAGCACCGTTGCGCTATTGATCATTCTCACCTTCGTGCTTTCAACTACAGCAGGCGGCCAGTCAGGTCGACGAAAGAACTCCTCCAAACCTCCGGCACAAAAGAAGACTAGCCCAATCGCTGACCCCAAGCCTATAACCACGGTGGAGGCGCCGGCGCAATCAACCAAGAAGAGTGCGGGCGCTTCGTCACATAAAACTTCCGAAGAAATCGAGGAATCCGACATCCTACGGATTTCGTCAAATCTGGTGCCGATTCCGGCCTCGGTAGTAGATGTGAAGGGATATGCAGTCACAACTCTGGGGCTTCGGGACTTTGAGTTGAGGGTTGATGGTCAGGTGCGGCCGATAAGCGAAATGACGCGAGCCGAAACTGCCGTTCGGCTGGCAATGCTCTTCGACAACAGCGGCAGCCTCGACTTTGCCCGCCAATTCGAAACGCAGGCGGCCAAGCATTTTTTCCGTCGAGTAATTCGGCCAATTGATGAAGCGGCGATCTATTCAGTCGAGACAGAAAGTTACCTGGCTCAGCCATTAACCAACGATATCGGCAGATTGGAACAAACGATCGAAAGCTTTGGTCGTCCGGAGGGCTCTACTTCTCTTTTTGATGCAATTATCGACGCGGCCGCTTATTTGCGACCTTATGCGGGCCGGAGAGTGTTGGTGATTGTCTCTGATGGGGTGGAGACAACAAGCCGCGCCGATTTCGAAATCACACTGCAGCGGGTGTTGGCGGATGACTGTCAGATTTTCGTAGTTCAGACTGGCCTGTACGATGGCGCAAACGTTCGTGCGTTGGCAGCTGAGCGCCGGATGCAGGAGTTTGCAGTCCAAACTGGCGGCGCGGTCTATGTTCCCAGGAGTACGACAGAGCTGGAAACAGCCTTTGCGCAAATAGCCGCCGATCTCGCTGAGCAATATGTGTTGAGTTACTATCCGAGTGAAAGTGCGCGCGACGGGCGGTTTCATGTCATCGAGCTGCGCATAAGTTCGCGCAAGGATGTTCGGGTCAGAACGCGCAAAGGCTACTACTCACCGAAGGCCTGAATAAGGATTACTCGATATACGCACATTAAGCTATAATCCGCGGCACCCCGAATGACAATACATCCGGAGGCTTAAGAACCAGGGGTCGAAAACAGGGTCTACCATGCAGGCTGAAAAACTCGCTCACTTTCAGAACATGCTCCTCGAGCAACTGCGTCAGCACACGGAGCATATAGCCCGTGACCAGGCTGCCGCACTCGAGCTCTCAGACGACGGTGTTAAAGACAGCGTCGATTTTTCGATGATGGATGTGAACAAAGAGCTCGCCTTGCGACTTGGCGACCGTGAGTCGCGCATGGTTGCCGACATTGACCAGGCATTGTTGCGGATTAAGGAAGGCAGTTACGGCAAGTGCGCCCGATGCGGCAATCTCATCGAGGAGCGTCGCCTTGAAGCACTGCCTACCGCCCGTTATGACGCTGCGTGTCAGACGGAAATTGAAAAGGCAGATGGAGGGAAGGAAGTCTCCACCCTATGACAAGGGCCATACGGACTTGTTCGCTGATAGATCGTGAATAAAGCGGAAAGCGCGATTTGCAGCCTGAGATGTTGGACCAGTTACTAGCTCAGTTTCTCGAACACTTGCGTTATGAGCGCAACCTGAGTGAACACACCTTACGCAACTATTCGAGCGATCTCGAGCAGTTTCTCAGCCATCTTGCTTCGCGCCCGCTACCATCCTCCGGAAGAAGAACTTTTCCCGAGATTCGACAGATCGATCACCTTACGATTCGCGAATGGCTGGCCACGCTCCACTCCTCCCAGAAAAAGAAAACCTCTGTCGCCCGCAAACTCGCAGCCTTACGCACTTTCTTTCAGTTCCTGTTACGGGAGGGCATCGTTGATCTTAATCCAGCAAAACTGGTGTCCACGCCCAGGCTGGAAAAGAGACTGCCACAACACGTGTCGGTAGAAGAGGCAATCCGTTTTATTGAAACACCCGACAAGGAAACAGACCTCGGCAAAAGAGATCGCGCCATGCTGGAGTTGATGTACGGAACGGGTGTGCGTGTTTCTGAGCTCACGAAGCTTAATCTGGAAGACGTCGACACGAAAAACAAACTGATTCGTGTGATGGGCAAGCGGCGCAAGGAACGGATAGTGCCGTTCGGTGACCCGGCACGCGAGGCGTTGAGAACGTATTTAGACATCCGCGATCACTTTCTTCAGAATGCGCCCCTTGCCGAGCGTGAGGCAAATGTCCTTTTTGTGAATTATCAGGGTACACGAATCACAACGCGGTCAGTCGGTCGCATGGTGGAGAAATACATCCGAATTTGCGCGGGCATGCACGATATCAGCCCTCACGCTTTGCGGCATTCATTTGCCACGCATCTGCTGGATAGTGGTGCGGATCTGCGCGACATTCAGGAACTACTCGGCCATGCCCGCCTTTCCTCGACCCAAATTTACACTCATGTTTCAATGGAGAAGCTGATTGAAGTCTACGACCGCGCCCATCCAAAAGCCTGATGTCCCCATGTATGGGCGGCACTCGTGAGCGTGTCTCAAAGACCCAGATCATTTTCCATATATCATTTGACACTCCTTTCATTTCCGAATAAAGAACACTGGCAATCGTTTTCAAGGAAGAATGATGGATATGGAGCCTTGTGTGTACTCTTCTCGCCGCGGTCATCTAGCCCTCTCGAAAATGGAAAATGCGAAACGTCAAATGAGATATGGAAAATGCTTTGCGAATCTAGCGAGAGCCGAGACGGGGGCGGCCACGGAGTGCCGCCCTACATGTGGCAGATCAACTGCGCGGCCAACAGTGGGATTGTCAGTTCATGGTGGCCAGTGATTGCATAGCCTTCGCCGCCGCCCTTCGCTGTTGGACGACGCACAACGTTCGTTATCGGACGATAGGATTGTATGAAATCGAAGTTTGCTGTAGTTATGTCAGCAAGTTCGTAGCCGAGATTGCGTACCAGTGTTACGCACTTCAAGAACACTTCGGGCAGCACCACAGCTGAGCCGACATTTAAATAAACCCCGCCGCCATTCATTCGTCTCACAAGTTCAGCCAGTAAGCGAAAGTCCGTATGCGTTGTCGCTCCCAGCGCGCCGCCATCAGCGTTAGGATGAAAGTGGGCAACGTCGCCGCCGATAGTAACGTGTGCAGTAAATGGGATGTGCGCCCGGTAGGCATTGCAGACGAGCGAGCAGTCTGCGTGTTGCGGATTAAGCGCACATAGCGCGTGGCCGAGTGCTTCACCCAAACCAATGCCATCACGCGCGCCTTCCTTTGCGCTGCGATTCAAGATTTCGCCGGTTTCCGCGGAGCCACCAAATATTCCTTCGCTGAGAGTTGCATCTACATCTTCTGACGTTGAGGCAACCATCGCCATTTCGGCGTCGTGAATCAAAACTGACCCATTAGCTGCAATAGCTGTGACCAGCCCGCGTTGCATTAGATCGATGACAATTGGCGCCAGGCCGGTCTTGATGACATGCCCACCCAGCCCCCAGATAATTGGCTTGGAAAGCGCTCGTGCCTGATGCATACGGGCCGCCAGTTGGCGCAAGCTTTTGACCGCGAGAATGTTTGGTAGACTATCGAGAAAATCCGCTAACGAGGATTTTTCCTGAACAGGTTTGGCGAAATCCTGCAGCGAAACCTTGCTGGGACGAGAAGCCAGGGGGTAGGTGCTAACGTTCTCCAGATCCAAGGGCCTCAGATGTTCATAAATTGACATGCAGATTCATCGGTTGGTGGATGCGCGCCGGCACAGAACGGAGCGAAGTATATCACGCGATTTTCTGCTCATCGTTTACCGCGGACCCATTTCCATTTCGTGGTAATCGCCCATTTAGCAGCGGTCGCAGCGCCTGCCCGGTGTGTGAGCGTCGCGCACGAGCCACCTCCTCCGGTGTGCCGCTGGCCACAACTCGGCCACCGTGCTCGCCCCCTTCTGGTCCCAGATCGATTATGTAGTCGGCACTCTTGATCACATCGAGATTGTGCTCAATGACCATTACCGTGTTGCCTAACGACACCAATCGCTGTAGGACGTCAAGGAGTTTGTGAACGTCGGCAAAATGAAGACCCGTGGTAGGTTCGTCCAGGATGTAGACGGTCCGGCCGGTCGCGCGCTTTGAGAGTTCCTTGGCCAACTTGATGCGTTGTGCTTCACCGCCTGAAAGCGTCGTCGCCGCCTGGCCCAGCTTGATATAACCCAAGCCAACATCGAGCAGCGTCTGCAGCTTCTGCTGGATCTGTGGAATGTTTTCCAGCAGCGATAATGCCTCTTCAACAGTAGTGTCAAGGAGTTCCGCAATAGATTTACCCTTATACTTTACCGCCAGGGTTTCACGGTTGTAACGAGCGCCGCGGCAAACGTCACACAGGACGTAAACATCCGGCAAAAAATTCATTTCGATTCTTTTTACACCGTCGCCTTCGCAGGCATCACAACGACCGCCTTTCACGTTGAAAGAGAACCGCCCCGGTTTATAGCCACGCTCGCGTGATTCGGGCAGCATCGCATACAGTTCGCGGATAGGTGTGAACAGACCAGTGTATGTCGCCGGATTTGAACGTGGCGTGCGCCCGATTGGTGATTGATCTATCTCTATGACCTTGTCGATATGTTCCAGTCCGTCAAGGTTCGTGTAAGCTCCTGGCCGCGTGAGCGAGCCATAAAGGTGATGAGCTAGAGCGCGGTAAAGAATGTCTCCAACAAGGGTTGATTTCCCTGAGCCTGAAACGCCAGTCACGACTGTCAGCAGGCCCAGCGGTATGGAAACATCGATCTCTTTGAGATTATTTGCGGCGGCTCCGTGAATCGTCAGATACTTGCCATTTGGAGCACGGCGCTCGCTTGGCACCGCAATCTTTCTCATGCCACGAATGTATAGACCTGTCACCGAGTCCGGATTGTTTGCCACATCGTCTGCGCTGCCGCAAGCCACAACTTCTCCCCCATGCGCGCCAGCACCTGGTCCGAGATCAACCACATAGTCGGCGCGGCGAATCGTCTCTTCATCGTGTTCCACCACCAGCACTGTATTACCGAGGTCGCGAAGTTTGGCTAGCGTAGTTAGTAACTTCTGATTGTCGCGCGGATGCAGTCCGATGGAGGGCTCATCCAGAACGTACAGCACACCGCGCAGTTGTGAGCCGATTTGCGTTGCCAATCGAATGCGTTGTCCTTCGCCGCCCGACAGGCTCGAAGAAGCTCGATCCAGAGTCAGATAACCGAGACCTACAGTTTGCAGGAAACGGAGCCGGTTCTTTATCTCACGCAGAATCGTTCCGGCGATTTGCTCCTCACGCGGGCTTAATTTGATTGCTTCAAACGCAGTGACCGCATCTTCGATTGGTAGGGCCGTATAGGCTGCGATGCCCTGGCCGCCCAGGCGCACGGCAAGCGAATCGGGCCGTAAACGCTGTCCTTTGCATTCAGGACAAATTGCCGGTGAGACGAGATCTTCCAGAGCAGACTTTACCTTTTCTGATGGGGCCTCATTCAATCGGTCACGTAACCAACGTAGGGCCCCCTTCCAGGAGCTCTGGTAAGAATAGAGGCCCTGGCGGAAATCGAGTTGGCCGTTCACTCCACGAAGAAAGGCATCGCAAACCTGACTGGGGAGGTCAGCAAAACTGGTTTTTGCCTCAGCGTTGAAGTGTTTGATGACAGCCAGCAAAGCACTCTTAAGATAGGCGGAACCCTGTCGGTCAGCCGCACCCATAAAAGTCATTTTGTCGGCAGCTTGTTTGGGATCGGGGATTACTTTTGCGGCGTCGACTTCCAATACCGTACCCAATCCATGACACCGCTTGCAGGCGCCGTAAGCAGAGTTGAACGAAAAAGACCGCGGCTCCAGTGGCGGGACGTTGATACCACAATTGACACAGGCCATCCGTTCCGAATAAAGCTTTTCGTCGCCATCGACAACTGAAACGAGCACGGCGCCGCCCGTGAGCTTCAATGCCGTGCGCACCGATTCGGTCAATCGTTGATTGATTCCGGTTTTTATCAACAACCGGTCAACGACCGCCTCTATAGTGTGGTTGCGCCGTTTGTCCAGCCTGATCTGCTCATCCAGTGACAGCAGTTCGCCATCGACACGGGCACGCAAAAAGCCTTCCCTGGCGAGTTTCTCAAGCTCCTTTTTGAATTCTCCTTTTCGGCCGCGCACGATTGGCGCCAGGATCATCACGCGCTCACCCTGAGGCAACGCCAGCACGTTTTGCACTATCTGTTCAACACTCTGCCGCGTGATGGCGGCGCCACACGTCGGGCAATGCGGTTGTCCAATCGAAGAGAAGAGCAGCCGCATGTAATCATAGATTTCCGTTACAGTTCCCACAGTGGAGCGGGGGCTGCGGGAAACAGTTTTCTGTTCGATGGAAATTGCTGGCGATAAGCCATCAACCGAATCAACATCCGGCTTTTCAAGTTGATCAAGAAATTGTCGAGCATACGCCGATAACGATTCGACGTAACGCCGCTGTCCCTCCGCGTAGATAGTGTCAAATGCGAGGGACGATTTGCCGGAGCCGGAGAGGCCCGTGATCACAGTAAAGCGATCGCGCGGTATTTCAACATTGATGTTTTTGAGATTGTGCTGTCGGGCGCCTCTTACTGTAATCCGATCAATGGCCATGAGCTAGAAGGACTCACTACGGACGGGAATCTCAGGTATTGGAGAAACCGTTATTTTAGACGGGGCAGGGGTTATCGGCAAGTGGTTACCGTCGTCCCAGACGGACTCTGCTGTCTGTTGACACTATTTGAGAGCGGGTCCTACACTGCCAATAGCTCCAAATCGCGGATATGCTTTGGGCCAACCGGTTCGCTCTTAAGGTGATACGGATGTGAATCTTCCCAATTCTCTGACCCTGCTTCGTATCTTCATCGTTCCACTGCTGGTCGTTGTCCTGCTGACGCCGTTTTCCGAAAACTGGTTTGGTCTGCCCCGTCATGTTCTGGGCGTGGCGCTTTTTCTGGGAGCAGCCTTTACCGACTACCTGGATGGGCATATCGCTCGCAGCCGCGATCAAGTGACGCGTTTAGGGCAATTGCTCGATCCGATAGCCGATAAACTCCTCATTTCGGCGGCGTTGATTTCGCTAGTGGAAAACCAACTTGCGCCCGCGTGGGCAGTTGTAATAATCATAGGCCGTGAGTTTGCCGTAACCGGCTTGCGTTCAATTGCGGCGTCTGACGGAGTAGTGATTTCCGCATCACGGATGGGCAAGTTCAAGATGCTGGTCCAGGTGATGACCGTAGCCCTGTTGATTGGGTCAAGTGTTGCTGGCAGGCCGCCTGTAGCGAACTTTGGTCGGCCCTTTCCCGCCGTGGAGTTCTGGTCCGTTCCAGAACTTCAGGTTGCCTGGAAGCACCTGTTTGGCAACGGGCCTACCACCGGAAACGACTGGCAAGTGCTGCTCTACACAGCGGGCCGGGCAATGCTTTGGTTGGTTGTAATCTCTGCGTGTCTTTCCATGTATGGCTATTTTCGTTCCTTTTACAAGTCGATTCTATTCCCTGGGGCAGCGAGACGGCGTGCCAGTAACGCCACCATAGCTGCAGCACGCGAATAGCAGTGGGGAGTACAATTTCCCCAAGCCAGGTTTACAACTAGCCAGAAACTGTTCGCTCTTCTACTAACGCTCAGCGATCGAAACCGCAATACTGCTACCAAGCGTTCAGCGTAATTCAACAAAATCGCCCGTATGTATCTCCTGGGCAGCGTGCCTAATGATTGCCGTTGCCGTGCGCACCTGAACGTTGATAACCATGGCCTCGCCAACAACTTTGCGCGGGAGAGCCGGTCGTTTTGCCTTAATCTCCGCGGCGGTAACAGGTTCGCGGCGGTACATTCCAGGCTCCGCCTCCTTGGCGCGCTTGGCGTCGATTGACAAGCCACCGCCGCGATATTGCTCACTGGCAAAACCAACTGAGGCTCCTGGGGCGAGGTCATAAGTCTTTACGTCAAGGTTGCCGGTGCCCACTTTCCGATAGATTGTGACCAAATCCCCCGGCACAACTTTGTCCTCGTCTCCTATGTCTATATAGATAAGATCGCCGGTGGCAACCATTTCCCGTCCCTCGTGGGCCATGATCACGCGTCCCGTAGGTTTGCCTGTTGGATCACTGAACCGATCAAAGGAGCTGTCGGCAATCGGCTTTGGAGTAACGCGGTCCGGAACTCCGGTGAGAAGGTCACCCGGCAGCGCGCCCTGACATGCGAAGGTTACCTGTGCCACGGAAACCGCTTCCTTCACTCTGACAACTTGAAGTTGACCTACTTCTTCAACAAAGACGCCAAGGCTCCCTTTTTTGCTGCGCCGAATGTGATCTATCTCTCCCCGAGGCCTGATAATATGAAATTCCTGACCCTCCCGAACTCCCGCGGCTGATCCGGCATCGATATATACAAAGTCACCGGTGGCAAAAATTGTCTTCTCTTGCTCCTGCTCAGCGCCGACAATCTGTGGTAGTCCCTTGAATTGCGGCATACGAAAGTAGCCGGCACACTGGAGATTGTCTCTACCTATACCAGCATCTTCAACTCTTGCCGGCGCACTAATTACAGGTGTTCCTGACTGTTTTTGGCTTTGCCCCTGCGCGAAACATTGAGTGGCAAAACTCAGAAAAATAGTTAAACCAAGAGCCAGTGCCGGGACCGCGCCAGTGAAGAAAACATTTCTACGCATTTCGCTCTCCTTATAAATTTAGGGCTATCGAGGCTTGATTGGGACCGCTTAGGAAATGGGTTCGGAGCTCAAAAGTTTACTTTTCCGAACCTCGAGGGAGGTGTGAAACCAGGGCAACACTCATCTTACTTGTGGTGAATCTAAGACGTCAACGCCTTTATTGCGAAGCACTGGGAAGATGTAACAACTTCAATTGGCTCTGCCGCTTGCGTTTTTGAAATGCTGTTGGTAGTATCCGCAATTTGTCGGAATGCGCTATTTCAATCTGTAGCAGGCCGGCGTAGCTCAGCTGGTAGAGCATCTGATTTGTAATCAGAGGGTCGGGGGTTCAAGTCCCTTCGCCGGCTCCAATGAGCACTTGAAAGCATGCAGGGGTGGTCGAGTGGTTAATGGCACCGGGCTGTAAACCCGGCGGGCTAACGCCCTACGCAGGTTCGAATCCTGCCCCCTGCACCAGAGGGGGATTTCGGATTTGAATTGAAATCCGCAACCCGCAATTGGATTACTGATTTCAAATTTTGAATTTGGCTTATGGCAAATCCGCAATTCGAAATTCGCAATCCGAAATCGTTGAGCGGGTGTAGCTCAGTTGGTAGAGCATCAGCCTTCCAAGCTGAGGGTCGCGAGTTCGAATCTCGTCGCCCGCTCCAGAGTCTCGGGTAAAGCCCGTAAGACGGCCCGCGTAGCTCAGGGGTAGAGCGCCTCCTTGGTAAGGAGGAGGTCATGAGTTCAAATCTCATCGCGGGCTCCAACCAGCGACCGCACGCGGTTTGAGATTGACGATATTGTTTATTCAGAGGACAACGAGAAATGTCTAAGGAAAAATTTGACCGTTCGAAGCCGCACGTGAACATCGGGACGATAGGACACGTGGACCATGGGAAGACGACCTTGACGGCGGCGATCACGCGGGTGCTGGGGAAGAAGAACCCGAAGGTGCAGTTTATCG
>DATEUF010000216.1:0-53429 GCA_035283325.1 Pyrinomonadaceae bacterium
GCTTGCCCCCTTCCCAACCTGCAACTTTCCTGACTTGAGTAATTGGTTCCGGGCGGGCTTTGTGAGGCGTTAGCCCGCCTGAAGCCATTACGACAAAGCTAATTCATCCTTCCAGTTTAGAAATAGCCTTTCAGTCCAAACTGAATGATGCGCGCATTACTCGCCGAGAGAATTTGGCCGAAGCCGCCGCTTTCGCGAGCAATATTTGGTGGTCCAAAGTTGGCGTGATTGAAGGCATTGAAGAACTCGGTGCGGAATTGCATACGCACCCGCTCCGTGACCTGGAAGTTTTTCGCCAACGTGAAATCGAAGTTCACATAGCCGGGTCCACGCATGATGCCTACGCCTGCGTTGCCAAATGCCTGCGGTTTGGGACTGAAGACCTTGAAGGCATCTGTATTAAACCAGCGCTCCACGGTTGGATTAGACAGGTTTGGGTCGCCGACGATGTTCGGCCGGGCGCGTCGCTCACCGCCAATATTGAGCACGGTGTCTCCACCCAAAGTGGCCGTCAAGCCGAGGCCACTCTGAATGGTGTGGATGCCCGAAAGTTGCCAGCCGCCGAGGACCAGATCCGCGGCCTTGTTCCACTGGCTGCCCCACCGCCGGCCGCGCCCGAAGGGTAGTTCGTAGACGTAGCTCGCCACGAAGCGGTGCTTAATGTCGAACTCCGCCAGCCCACGGTCAGCTCTCACGTTGTTGGAGTCCTGCGGTTCGCGGAACGTGCCGGTGTCGAAGCCCGGGCCGCCGCCACTGGTCGAAATGTGATCGGGCGATCCGGTCAAAGCTTTGCCCCACGTGTAACTCAACAGCGCGGACAGTCCTCGTGAGAAACGCTTCTCCAACCGCATTTGCAGCGAGTTGTAGCTCGAGTTTACACGGTTCTCCATCCACTGAATGTCGCCGAAAGCGGGATACGGTCGTTGGGATTGCGTGCCCGCCCTCTGTGTGCCGTCCGGGTTATCGAACACCGGACGCTGATTCAAGTTGCGGAAACCATTCAACTTCGTTCCCTTGTTGCCGACGTAGGCGACATCAAATAACAGGTCTTTCATGAATTCGTACTGAATGCCGACATTGAATTGTTGGATGTAGGGAGTGCGCTGAAAGGGATCCTGTGCGCGACGCCCAATAGTTGGCGAGAGCGAGTTTGGATCAAGTAACCCTGGCGGGTAGCCGTTCACCAGACGGAATGGCGCTGCCGAGGCCACAGCCAGTGCTCCGGTCACGCTCGTCTGCAACAGATTATCGACCAGGAACGGCGGGTTGAAGCCGAGTAGTCCTTCACGCCCCTGCCGCACTGTGTGGTTGTAAAAGATGCCGTAAGCACCGCGGATTACCACGCGTGAGGTCATCGAGTAGGCGAACCCGGCCCGGGGCGCGAAATTGTTCCGGTCGGGATGAATCAATGCCCGATCGAAAATGTCGCCGTCCTTGGCAAAGAACACGGTGCCGGTGACCGGATCAATATTGGCGAACTGATTATTTTTCTCCCGGGGCGGAGTGGCATATTCATAGCGCACCCCGAGATTCAAAGTCAGTTTCGGGGTGATTTTGTAATCATCCTGGATGAAGTAGAACTGCATGTCTTGCCCTTGATCCATGACTGTGAAGCTGGTGAGCGCTAACTGGGAAGGCAAGCCCAGCAGCAGATCGCCCACGGCACGATTGGTAAAGCGGTTATCGAAGTTCATGCGCCCGATGGTCGCATTCAAGTCGTTGATCTTGGTCTGCACATGCAGGTACTCAAAGCCGAATTTGAAGAAGTGTTGCCCGCGATTCCAGCTCAGCGTTGCACGCGGATTCCATGACCGCGGCGTCTGGAACTGCGGAGTGGAAGTGTGACGACCCACAGCATCGAATTCCTGGATGTTGACTTTGGGCATGCCACCGACAATCGCTGGATCGTTCGGCACGTTTTGCAGGCCAATCTCCTCCGCGCCATTGATCCCGAAGTTGGGCGGGTTGGTGAAGTAGTTGCCGCGTCCATAACCAAACCGGAAATCACCCACCACCGTAGGAGTAAAGCCCCAGGTTAAGCCAATAGCTATTCCCTGGGAACGGTTCAGGTTCGCTCCGAACGCATCGTTAAAAGATCCTTCAGCCAGTCCGGGGAGCGGTGCTGGGCGAAACGTGTTGGTATCGACGAAGCTGTAGCGACCAAACAGAGTTACAGTCGAGGCTATTTGGTGATCCACGCGGACATCAAACTGATCCTGACGAGTCTTGGTAATCGGGTTAGAGGCGAAAATAGGGACCCCGTTCACGATCGCGGTCGGATCGGGAATAAGCGCGACAATTGCTGCTCCGACCGGATCCCAACGATCCTGCGGGATCACCCATTGCCCCTGAGCATTCTGACTAAACGCTGGCCGGCCGGGAGCAAACGGATCGACAACTATCTTGCTAAATAAGCCCGCCTTTTCTGCGGCCGTGGGAACCTGGCGCACGCGCGGGACACCCTCTCTTTCGCGCAGTCCTTCGTAATCTGCAAACCAGAACGTGCGGTTCTTGACGAACGGGCCGCCAACGGCTACCCCAAATTGGTTGCGTTTCCTTACTGGCTTTTCCGGCTTCTCTTTCCCGGGTTCTGGGCGGAAAAGCGCCTTAGTGAAGAAGTTGTAGGCGTCGAGCGCGTCATTACGCAAGAACTCATACACACTGCCGTGGATGCTGTTGGTGCCCGATTTAATAGTGGCGTTTACCACTGCTCCTGAACTTCGGCCGAACTCCGCTGAGTACGCATTGGTCTGGATTTTGAATTCTTGGAGGGCCTCGATTGAAGGCTGCACGAGTTGCACGTTCTCACCGCGGAATGAGTTGGAGTAGGAGATATTGTCCACACCATCCAGCAGGAAGACGTTATTAAAAGTGCGATTGCCGTTGACATTCAGCACACCCTTGAAATTAACGCTGGCAAGGCGAGGCGTCCCGGGAAACACTCCGGGCGAGAGCAGGGCTAGCTGATTATAGTCGCGGCCGTTCAACGGCAGCTCGACGATCTTCCGACCGTCGATGACCGAGCCGCGCGCCGAGGTCTCAGTTTCCAGCAGCGGCGCTCCGGCCGTCACTTCGACGGTTTCGCTGACTTGGCCGGCCTGCAAAGTGATATCGATGCGTGTGAACTGGTTGACCTGCAGCGTAACGCCGCTGCGCAAAGTTTTGCTGAATCCGCTCTTCTCCGCCGTGACCGTGTAATCTCCCGGCTTGAGACTGGTGACTGTGTAAGAGCCCTGGTCGTTGGTTTCGGTGGTTACACTGATGTTTGTCCCGACGTTGGTGACGGTGATCGTGGCCTTGGGCACCAACCCGCCCGAAGCGTCTTTCACCTCGCCCGTGATTGTCGCCGTCTCTTGCTGCGCCAGCGTAGCCAGGGGGCAAGCGAGCAACAACACGAAAAAGATAAAGCTGCTGACGTAACGTGACATTGGTCTGAACATATCAATGCTCCTTTGGGTTAGTTAGCCCTCAATGGGGGAGAAGCTAATGACTTTCCTGCTGTCTGGCGTCTAAGTGTGAATCAGTTGCCAACCACATGAAAATTAATATTCAGGTTGGAGAACAGGTTAGGACTGTTTTCGGGCCCCTCTGGCAGCTCACGAGCCTTCTTCGATTTGCGGCGGATAGTAGCACAAGCGTCGCCGCGTAAGCGAAGATTTTTTAAACAATCCCGATTCCCCTGGATCCAATAGTTGCCGACTTAGGATTCCCGGCATATTCGAAATATCGGATTTATGCTGCAAATTAAAACAAGCCGTTTAGGCCGTTGCCGTTAGGTATGCGGCGCGGATGATAACACACCCGCCGCAGGTAGGAGAAGACCTTCACTGTTCCAGCTGTTCCAGCGTTCTGCGGAGAAAATCTCACAGGTGGGGGCGGGCAGGGGGCAAGGCAGGCTTCAGGACAGAAAGGAAGCTAGTTTCAGGCTGCCGCCGCCCCCGCTCAATATTCAAAGCCAGTCAACCTTCAATTAACAACTCACTACTGTTAATGCGAGCTCGTTTCTAAATTGCATTTAAGAGCTGTGTTGCCAGCCTGAGAGGTTGCTGCAGTGAGTGATTCATTGAGTGGGCAGTGATTTGTAAGACAGCGGGGGCGGCGGCAGCCTGAAACTAGCTTCCTTCCTGTCCTGAAGCCTGCCTTGCCCCCTGCCCCCACCTGTGAGATTTTCTTCCCAGAAGCCTGCCTTGCCCCATTTCCCACCTGTGAGATTTCCATTTTTGAATTTTAAAGTAGATAGGATTTGTGAGCCCGAGCATTTTTCCATTCGCGTCACGGAGCTCAAGTCGGAAGTAGGAGTTACGACGGCAGTCGATTTCGATCACCTGGGCCTCTTTATCGGGCCGAGCAGGCAACCTGCGAACCACTTGACCGTTTGAGATTAGTGACATCATAGCGTCGGATGGCGCCGCTGTAGTGGTTACGAAAAAGCGTACTGTATCAGGCACTCTCAGTTGAATCTCGTCACCGATGATCCATCGCAAGCGGCGATCACCTGTGGCCTCCGCCTCAAAAGTGATTACTGGTCGGGCGATGTCGTTCGTCAGGCAAACTCTCCCCTGGCGAATCGCGGCTAGTAATGACCTTTGTGAGAGACCGTTCGCCGCTACATGCGATGTCGGCTGGCCGATTGGATTGACCGCGCGGTGAGAGTCGCTGGAGCCGATGGCGGCAATTCGATGCCCCGTTTGCAGCATCTTATCCCACATTGCAAGCGCCTGCTCATCGGTTGGATCCCATTCACCATTCCACACTTCAATAGCGTCAAACACGCGCGTCGCAGCCGCATAGCTCCAGGAGCAGCCGCCGCATAACGCAAAGGGATGATTGATTGAAATGAGTGCGCCGGAGCGGTGCGCTTGTGCGGCAATATTCAGTATCCCAGGGGCGTCTCCCGGATTGACGCGAAAATCAATCCACGTTCCGGAAGGAAGACCCCAGGCGTTGGTGTGACCGCCGTAAGTAGTGATCTCTTCGCCGCGCAGAACGAGTGGTTGCTGCTCATTAGCACGGGCGTTATCGATCTCGGCGTGGTGGCTGGCCGTATTGTGATCCGTGATGCAGATAAAATCTAAACCGAGCTTGTGCGCGGCGGCGATTACCTCAGTGATGGTCCAGTCGCCGTCACTGTGAACTGTGTGCATGTGGAGATCGCCACTCCACCAACGCAAACCATCTCCTGCAAGTGTTTGCTCACGGGATGAAGTCATTGATGCGCCAGTAGAGGTGACGCTGGTCTTGCGCTCTGCCGCAGTACCACTCGACGATCTATTTCCCTCTGTTTCGATCTCTATTTTGAAAGAAACATCGACGCCAGCCGACACGCGGTAAAGACCAAGTATGATGCGCCAGGTTCCCGCTGCCATCTCACCCGGAAGATATCCCGGCGTTGCTTCGTTGCGGGAAACAAAGAACTCGGAGCGGCGACCGCCACTCCAGCCGCGAAAGCCTTTTGGGTCCGTGCCGGAGCTTGACGACCGCGCGTCAAAGAGTCCGATGTCGATCACATTAGCTCCCTTAGCGCGATCATATTGGTAGTTTATCTGAATGCGAATGGCATGCGGTGGCACCTCGAAAGGAACATAGGTATAGCGACTATCTTTCGGGCCTGGCGGATTGATATGAACAAGCCGCTCAACTGTCTGAACCCGTACGACCTTAGAAACCGTAACGCGAGTAACAGGATGAGACGCTGTCGCCACGTGAGCAGAACAGATCAGAGCAATGGTAACTAATTGTATCATCGATATCATGTCGCTAAATTACTTAATTGCAGGTTGGGAAGGGGGCAGTCGTTAGGTCCAAGGTTCGGGAAACTCGCGCCCCCGTTCAATTTTTCAATCGAGGCCCTATAGCCTATCACTTGATTATCTCCGTCAATTATCTTGCAAGTCTTATTCGATGATGAGGCCTGCCATACTTGAGCGGGGGCGACTTGAACTTTGCGAACCTTGGACCTAATGACTGCCCCCTTCCCAACTTGCAATTAAGTCGACTTGAATTGCCCAACTCGTGACTTGCCACCTTCAACTTGCAAATGTTTTACGGTGATGACATTGAAGGTGGTCTATCTGCGCGCCCCCAAGCTGAAGGCTCCGGGCCCATGCTGAGCACCAGTCGTCCACCACGCGCAATCTCTTCGTGCTTGAGCCACGCGCGGTCGTGGGGGCGACCGTTCAGCGTTGCAGATTGCACGTACAAATTCTTTTCAGAGGTATCCTGCGCTTCGATGACGAAGGTGCGTCCTCCGCCGAGGCTTATAGTGGAACGTCGAAACAATGGGGTGCAAATGTAGTAAAAAGGCTGCCCTGCATTTGGATAAAGCCCGATGGCTGCCCATACGTACCAGGAAGACATAGCGCCACTGTCGTCGTTGCCCGGCAGGCCGCCGCGCCCAGTTGTATATTCGGTGGCCAGAATGTGGCGCACGCGCTGCTGCGTGCGATCCGGCCGCCCCGCATGTATGTACAAGAAGGCGGCGAGGAAATCGGGTTCGTTATTGTGATTGTAGAGCCCCTTGTGAAAAGCCGGATCTCGCGTTGGAGCGTTTGTGAAGAACGTATCGAGCCATGTGACAAAGCCTTTGTCGCCACCGAGTTTATTAATCAGTCCTTGTGCGTCGTGTGGTACGTAGGTTCCATATATGTAGCCACTACCCTCGTAGAACGGCGCATCCCAGTAACTGTAATCCTTGTCTGGATAGAAATGTGCCGCCTCAAACGGTGCGAGCCAGCGCCCGTCCTCGTAGCGGGGACGAGCCGAACGCGTTTCGTCGCTCCATACGTTCATCCAGTTTTTCGAGCGTTCAAGGTACTTGCTGGTGTCGGCGCTATGTCCGAGAGCTTGTGCCACCTGCGCTACGCAGAAATCGTTGTATGCATATTCCATTGTGCGCGAAGTCGAGCGGGGATAATTCATACTTAAATATCCGAGCCGCTTGTATTCTAAGAGCTGGCGTCCTTCGTAAAGTGGTCGTGGGCTGTCAACCTCAGCGTTCTTAAGCATCGCTTCATAAGCTTTCCGGTAGTCAATTCCCGCAACGCCTTTCACAATGGCATCTGCAACAACAACATCACTGTTAGAACCGCCCTGTGTCATGCCATTGGCTCCGGCAATGCGAGAGTCAGGCATCCAGCCGGTATGCACGTAGGTGTCGACAAGGGAACGGACCATGTCGCGCTGGCGCTCGGGTTGTATTAGAGTCAGCAGTGGAAAGTGCGTGCGGAAAGTGTCCCAGATGGCGTAAAACTCTTCGTAGTGCGGCTCGTTGGAACTCCACCAGACATTCTCTCCTGTAAGGTCATGCGGCATGCAGTGTGAATGGAACAGGGCGGTATAAAATATTTGGCGCTGCTCTTCCGTGCCACCGTCAACGTTGATTTGTGCAAGCACGCTCTCCCAGACCGCTTCAGCCTGGCGGCGCATAGCATTGAAGTCCCAGTTCGGAATCTCTTGCAAGAGGTTGGTGCGCGCTTTCTCTGGGCTGATGAAAGAGACGCCCATCTTCATCTGCACGGTTTGACTGCTTGTAGTGTCGAAGCTCGCATAAGCGCCAACCTTTGCCTCACCCGCAGCCGCCGCAATACGAGGTTCAATGCGGTCATCCCTCCACGTGCCGAAGGCGCTAAACGGGCGGTCAAACTCCGCAGAAAAGTGAATTGTATAAGGCGACTGATTCCAGCCACCGACGAAATTGCCGCTGCCCTCGACCCGGTTCGGCGCAATGACGCGTACCCAGCAGTCAAGCGGGTGTGGGTTCTTGATGGCGTCCTTTCCGGACTCAGGTTGCACCACAGAACTGACATCGATCAGAAGGTGGGCTAGCTTGGAGGCCGGATACGTGTAGCGATGCATCGCGACCAGCCCCGTCGCAGTCAGTTCTGCTTTAACGTTCGAACGCGTTAACCGCACCGCATAATAGCCAGGCAAAGCCGTTTCTTCGCTCTTGGGGGAACCGAGATCTCTTATGCGCAGCCCGCCTACCAGCGGCGTAGTAAGAAAGTTTCCATACTTGCTGGCGCCACCGGTCCCGCTAACGTGTGTCTGACTAAAGCCAAGAATGTTTTCGAAGGAATTGTAGCCCGCTGAATTCGCGTTCACTGTGTCAGGGCTAACGTGAACAAACCCAAAAGGGATTTGCGCGCCGGGCACAATATTGCCCCCATTTTCCGTCCCGACGAAGGGGTCTACGTAAGTAAGAAGAGAGTGAGGGGGATTTGGCTGCTGAAAAAATGTGGGCGGATTCTGACCCAGCACTAGCAAGACAGTTAGCAGCGCTGGCGCCGATATTCGCAACCACAGGCCAGGGTGATTGTTCATTGTCGCTGCCGGACTGCTCCGTCCACGAAATCACAAGAAAGAACACGAAGGAACACTAAGTATTTTTAGTGTTGGTTGGTGTGATTTCGTGGATCAATCTGCTTGAAGTCTTCCTCGAACTCGGCCTCTGCACCCCGAATCGCAAACGAACGCTAGATCCCGATCACGTTGCGGAGGTACCGTCGGCTGCGGACGGCGCTCTCAAAGGGCTTAGCAGCCTCACCGCTGGTGTCCACGTCTTGCTCAACGATGGCCCATCCCGAGTAGCCTTCAGCAGTCATATCTTGAACGACTCGCTTGAGATCAACTGCGCCGGCACCAAGTTCGCAGAATACGCCGCGCCGTACCGCCTCAAGGAACCCGATCCCATCTCGGCGCGCGGCCTCCAGGATTGGAAGTTGTACGTCCTTTAGATGAAGATGCCGGATGCGTGCGCCATACAAGCGGACAGCGTCAACAGGGTCACCACCGCCGAAGAAATAGTGTCCGGTGTCCAGGCAGATACCGAGAAGGTCAGGGTCGGTTCTCTCGCATAGTTGCTCGACCTCTTTTGGCGTTTCGACAAACGTGCCCGCATGATGATGGAAAACGGACGACAGTCCCAGTTCACCGCAAGCCTTCGCGATACGCGCAAGGATTTGAGCCGCCCCATTCCACTGCTGCTCATTCATCCCGTCTCGGGAGTCGTCGACGCGTCCCGAAACGGCCATGCGCGCTTCGCTCATCTCATCAGCCAGCACGATCAGACGCGCGCCAGCCTGCGCCAGCAATTGAGCAACCTGCATTGCTTCTTCGTAGCCGGCTTCGTGCCGTTCGGGATGAGCCAGCGGGACCGGCACGAAGCTGGCAACTAGTTGCAGCCCGCGAGCCGAGAGCTCCGACGTCAACTGCTTAGGCTCGGTCGGCAAGTAACCATAAGGTCCGAGTTCCGTGCCTGCATAGCCTGCTTCAGCCATTTCATCAAGCAGTTGAGAATATGGAATTTGTTTGCCCCAACCCGCAACTTCCATAATTCCCCAGCTAACCGGCGCATTGCCAACTTGTATGCTCATATTTCAAATGAATTCGTCGCCTTTGATTTTTACGGGGCGATTCTCTTTGAATGACAAGGTGGCAGCGGCGCTCGCCTGTAGAGCCGCAACGCCATCCGCGCAGGTCACAGTTGGTGGTTTGCCCTTCAACACGTTATCCACGAAATCCTGGAGTTGAGTAACGTAGGCTTGCTCAAAGCGCTCGGTGAAATAGGGCACGGTGTCATGAGTGATGCCGTCTTTGGTCATTAACAGAATCGGGGTCTCCCGTAAATAACCAATCTTCAATGTGCCCGCGGTGCCCAGGATCTCGCTGCGAATATCGTAGCCGTAAACACCATTCCTGCTTAAATCAATCACGCCCAGCGCGCCACTTGTAAAGTAGAGACTTGTGACGGCGTTATCGATGTCTCCGATCTGTTTCATCTCCGGATAGGCTAGTGTTCCACCTATGCTGTACACACTGGCTATGTCGCCCATGAACCAAATGGCAAGATCCAGATCATGGATACCACAGTCGACGAACAAGCCGCCGCTGTGTGCCGGATCAAGGTATTCAAGGCTTGGCCGGTAGGGATCACGGGATGATGATTTAAAGAGCACCGGGGTGCCGATCGTGCCCTCGTCAATCTTATGCTTGGCGGCCACATAGCCTTTATCAAATCGTCTCATAAAACCCATCTGAAAAAAGACGCCTGACTGTTCCACTCCGCGCAGCATCCCTCGAGCCTCTTGCAACGAGATCGACAAAGGCTTTTCACAAAAGATCGGTACACCACGTTTCGCCGCTTCCAGCACAATCTCTTTATGTGTACTGGTTGGGCTGACAATAACTACGCCTTCGACGTCTTCATCGGCGATCAGATCCTGATAGCGAGCATACCCTTTCGAAACTCCTAACTGTACCGCCAGAGATTTGAGGGCCAACTCGTTCACGTCCGACAGGGCTACCAGGTTGGCGCCGGTTATGCGGCCCGCAAAGTACTTCGCATACGAGCTGCCGAGCCGGCCTAACCCGACCACACCAATTCCTAAACCTCTACTCATTTATTCTCCTCACTCGAATTCAGAGTTTCTTTCGTGATAAGTTTGATAGGTACAACGACCTCCTCTTTTACCTGTTCCCCTTTAATCAAACGGTAAGCATTCTCAACCGCCTGTGCACCCATCTGGGCTGAGAACTGCGCCACTGTGGCGTCCATCGTTCCTTTTTGAACGTCCTCGCGAGCCTCAGGCAAAGCGTCAAAACCAACGACGACGATCTGCCCGGTCTTGTTTGCAGCGGCGATGGCTTCGACAGCGCCGAGAGCCATCAAATCGCTGCACGCAAACAGCGCGCCCACGTCGGGGTGAGATTGAAGGATATTCTGGAATACGTTGAACCCCTGGTCCCTCTCCCAGTTTGCAGTCTGCGAGGCGACGATCTCGATCCCCGGAGTTGCCTTAAGGGCTTCGCGGAAGCCTTTGAGCCTGGAATCTCCGGTCTCATGCCCCGGTATTCCCTCGAGCACGGCAACCTTCCCTTTACCATTCAACCGTTTGGCAATAAATTCGCCGGCGAGTTTACCGCCCTCGTAGTTATCCGAGCCAATGAAGCTGGCAATCCTGGCCTTCGCTTCACTTAACGTTTTGGGATCCACGCGCGTATCAACGATGACGACGGGAATGCCGGCCCGGTTTGCCTTATCAATGGCGGGAACAACCTCCCTCGAACCACTGGGCGTAATGCACAGGGCCGCAACTCTGGCTTGAATCAGGTTCTCAATGATCTGCATCTGCTTTTCGACATCAACCTCGCGTTCTGCCGCTTGCACGATTAGATTAACGCCTAACTTCTTGGCCGCCTCCTCGGCTCCTTTTTGCATATCGATGAAGAAGGGGTTGTTTGCGGTTTTCAACACCAGGGCTATTCTTGGACCGCCATCCGCTTGTTCGCTGCCTCGCTGACAACTCATCAGAGTGATTGACAGAATCACCAAGAGAACACCGATCAGATCCTTCTTCATAGACCTTTTCTCCTTATTTGTTAGACGTTCTAACGTGCTATCTGCCGCGCCGCTTCAAAGCCATATCGATAAGTACCGCGAGAATGATCACCGACCCGATCACCACTTGTTGAATAAAAGACGAGACGCCTAAAAGGTTAAGGCCGTTTCTCAGTACTGCCATGATCAGTGCCCCGATCAGAGTTCCCACTACGGTCCCTTCGCCACCCATCAAACTGGTGCCGCCGATGACAGTGGCCGCAATCGCATCGAGCTCATACATCATGCCCGCGATGGGTTGTGCCGAATTCAACCGGGCCGTTAGCAGAATCGCAGCAAGTCCACTCAGCATCCCGGCGAGGCCATACACTATTGTCTTATATGACCTGACACTGATCCCGGAGAGCAATGCAGCCTCTTCGTTACCACCAATAGCGTAGGTATAGCGACCCAGCTTGGTGCGCTTCAAGACGAAATGCGCAACGACGTACACAGCGACCATGATGACCACTGGCGTCGGAACACGCAGTAGTTCGCCAGTGGCCATAGACCGAAACCCTTCGGAGAATCCTGATATTGGTCTTCCTTCCGTGAACATCAGGGCCGTGCCCCGTGCCACGCTCATCATACCCAGGGTGGCGATAAAAGGAGGAAGGCGTCCGACTGTGATCAGCAGTCCATTTACTAGCCCGCATAAGAGGCCCGTCCCCAATCCAGCCGCCAGCCCCAGCGGAAGAAATACGCCCTGGTGAAGGGCGCTGGCCATGACTACCCCTGAAAACGCGAGCACCGACCCAACGGATAGATCGATGCCAGCGGTAATAATGACGAAAGTCATGCCAACTGCGATGATGGCGATGATGGTCGCCTGCTCAGCGACATTGAGCAGATTTGAAATAGTTAAGAAGTGCGGAGTCAAAGCCCATAGGACGACCATCAGGCCCAACAGTCCGGCCAAAGTGCCGAGCTGTCGTCCGTAATGCAAGAAGAAATCCTGGCGAAGGGCTATTCCCCTAAGGCGCATTGCAAGATTTTTTCCTGGGTAGCTTCCTCAGCCGAGAACTCACCCCTGACTCTGCCCTCGCGCATCACCAGTATGCGATCGCTCATGCCCAGCACCTCGAGCATTTCTGATGAGATCATGATAATGGCGACGCCCGATGCTGTGAGCCGGTTCATCAGTTGATAGATTTCGGCTTTAGCGCCGACGTCGACGCCGCGCGTGGGCTCATCAAAGATGAACACTTCTGCCTGAGAACAGAGCCACTTGCTGAGCACGACCTTCTGTTGATTACCGCCGCTCAAGAAAACAACTTTCTGATTGAGGCTGGGCGTTCGGATACGCAGCTCTTTGACATAGCGAGCGGCCGCCCGCTGTTCCTTCCGTGTGTCCATGACACCCCAGCTCGAAAATCTTTCCACACTTGAAAGGCAAAGATTCTCTTTGACGGACAACGGCAGAACCAGACCCTGCGACTTCCTATCTTCCGTGAGAAAGCCAAGGCCTAGATTGATTGCGGTTTTTGGCGAGTTAATCCGTTGCGGCTCGCCGTTGATGTAGATCGTTCCCGAGGCTATCTGGTCAAGACCGAATATCGCGCGCGCCAGTTCCGTGCGGCCGGCGCCCAGGAGCCCCGCGATCCCCAGGACTTCACCCTTGTGAAGTGAGAACGTAATGTCTTTCAAGCCGTCCTTAGTAGTTAAGCCGTCAACCCGCAAAACCTCAGCGCCAATAGGGGCTTTTTCTTTGGGGAACAAATCCGTCAATTCGCGATTAACCATCAAACGGATTAGTTCAGATTTCTTCATATCACGCACGTTGTAGGTGCCGACTGTGCGCCCATCCCTCAATACTGTCACCCGGTCACCGATCTCAAAGAGTTCTTCCAGGCGGTGAGAGATGTAAACGATGGATACGCCCTTCTTTTTGAGCTTGTGGATGGTGGAGAAGAGTTCTGCAATTTCATGTTCGGTGAGAGCGGCCGTAGGCTCGTCCATGATCAGGATTCTGGCATCGAGTGAAAGCGCCTTGGCCACCTCAACCATCTGCTGTTCGGCTACTCTCAGTTCTTTGACCAACTTGTGAGGATCCAGAGTTAAGCCCAGGTCGTCTAACGCGTGATCGGCGGCTTCAAAGATTGCGCGCTGATTAATTACTCCCGGAAGTTCGGTCGGCTCACGTCCAAGAAAAATATTTTCCCCTACTGACAAATGCGGGATGAGGTTGAATTCTTGATAAATAGTGCTAATGCCGAGCGTTTGTGCGTGCTTGGGATTCTTTATCTGGATTTCCGCGGCATCGAGAATAATTTGGCCGGTGTTCTTCTGGTAGGCGCCACTGAGGATTTTCATGAGCGTTGATTTGCCCGCGCCATTTTCCCCGAGAAGGACATGAACTTCTCCGCGGCGTAGCTCAAAATCAACATCGTCCAGAGCCACGACGCCAGGAAAGCTCTTACCAATGTGACGCATTTCCAGAACGGGGGATTCTGTCATCGGATCAAAACTTACGCGACCAGAGCTTCGGCCATCGTTCGATCACGACCTTCTTATCGGTGTAGAACTCAACCGCATCGCGCCCCTGGCTGTGCATAACACCCAGAAAGCTGTCTTTCCAACCGCTGAAAGGAAAATACGCCATTGGCGCCGCCACGCCTATGTTGATACCGACGTTCCCCGCTTCTACTTCGTAGCGAAACTTGCGGGCAGCCGCACCGCTGGTAGTAAAGATCGAAGCAGCGTTGCCGTAGAGGCTCTGCGACAGAATATCGAGCGCTTGGTCCACCGTTTCGGCGTGGACAAGGCTCAGTACAGGGCCGAAGATTTCAGTCTTCGACAGCTCACTTCCTGGCGGCACATTTTCAAGAACTGTAGGCTTAATGAAATTACCCTGTTCGTGATTCGGAATCCTGGCGCCACGGCCGTCAAGCAGAACCGCAGCTCCTTCGCTTTTCCCGCGATCAACCAGCCCCTCAATGCGCGTCTTGCTCTCACGCGTTATGACAGGCCCCATTTGGATGGCTTCTTCAAGACCATAGCCAACTTTGAGTGAGTTGGCGCTCGCTGCAATAGCATCCCTGAACGTGCGCCGGGCCTCGCCAACAGTGATCGCGACCGAAACAGCCAGACAGCGCTGTCCAGCGCAGCCGAAGGCGCTATCGCTCACAATCTGTGTCGTAGTTTCCATGTCGGCGTCGGGAAGGATTACCACATGATTCTTGGCTCCTCCCTGGCACTGCACTCGCTTGCCGTTAGCCGCCGCACGCGAGTAGATATACTTCGCTACCGGAGTGGAGCCGACAAAACTGATTGCTCTGACTGTCGAATTATCAAGCAGAGCATCGACAGCAGTTTTGCCACCATTCACTAAGCTCAGTACACCAGGAGGCAATTCCAGTTGCTCAATTAATTCGAATAACCGGTGCATTGCCAGAGGCACCTTTTCTGAGGGCTTTGCGATGAAGGTGTTGCCGCAAGCTACGCCGTAAGGGATAAACCAAAACGGCACCATGACAGGGAAGTTGAATGGCGTGATGGAGGCTACCACACCCAGAGGCTGGCGAATCATCATCTCGTCAATGCCTCTGGCGACATCTTCGAGGTTGTAACCTTGCATCAGTGTGGGAATACCACACGCTACCTCGACGTTTTCAATCGCCCGCTGCAATTCTGCTTTGGACTCGGTAAGGGTCTTGCCGTTCTCCATCGTGATGAGACGGGCCAACTCTTCCAGGTGATCTTCGAGCAGCCGCTTGAGTTTGAAAAGATATTGAATCCGTTCTTCTGGCGGCGTCCGACGCCATTCGGGAAAAGCGCGAGCCGCTGACGCGACTGCTGCCGCTACGTCCGCTTCTCCATCAAGTGGAACCTGGGCCATCGTTTCACCGGTGGCCGGATTGATCACGTCAGCAAAATCTTTAGCCGTAGAATTCTGCCACTGGCCATTGATGTAGTTTGGCAAACGACCAAATGTCCGCATAACCGCCCTCCTCAAGTCTAAAATTAGATTGCGACAGAAAAAGTAAAATTACGATCAAATGTCAGCTAAATCAGAATGCAAGATTGGCAAACAAGAAGGAAATGATCCACGAACACACACGAAACAGCACGAACAGAGCTCACAAATCTTGTGCGTCTCCTTCTTCGTGGTGTTTCGTGTATGTTCGTGGATCAGTCTTTTCATCTGTCCCCTCGGTTCGCTTTAAAGGAAGTATCGCTCCTTCTTCACCGCGTCATCGTAACGTTCGCGAGCGCGCTTGACGGAGTCGACCCCCGAGACTTCGGCAACCGCAACGTCCCACCACGACTCATAGCCAGGCACGCGCATCTCTTTATCAACCTCTATCGCGATAACTGTGGTTCGCGTTTCCTGGCGAGCCTGTTCCAGCGCCCTTTGTAGATCTTCGCATGTTACGGCGTGTATAGCTCGTGCTCCCAGGCTGGCGGCATTCGCCGCGAAGTCAACCTCCAGCCGCCGACCATCGAGCTGACCACTCTCTGCCCGCCGCGCTCTGTAGTCGGTGCCAAAGCCACCTGAACCGACCGCTTGCGACAGCCCACCAATACTGCTGAAGCCATAATTATTAAGCAGGATAATGTTTAGTTTGTATCCTTCCTGGACCGATGTGACAATCTCAGATGACATCATAAGGTAAGAGCCGTCTCCCACCATTACATAAACGTCACGCTCAGGGTCAGCCATCTTAACGCCTAGCCCGCCGGCGATCTCGTAACCCATACAGGAATAACCGTATTCGAGGTGGTAGCCCCTGGGCTGATGCGTTCGCCACAGTTTATGAAGGTCTCCCGGAAGACTGCCTGCGGCGCAGACCACAACGTCCTCGGGCCGGACAAACTTGTTGACGATGCCAATGACTTCGCTTTGACTGATCGGTGGCCCGTGGTGCAGGTTAAACAATCGTTCGGCCTCGGTCCCCCACCGCTCCTTGAGCGAGCTCATGCTAGACGCATAGTCGTTGCTGACTCGATAACCTTCCAGTCCTTTCCTCAGTTCATCGATCGTGACTCGGGCATCAGCCACTAGCGGCAGTGCCGCATGTTTGTAGGCGTCGAATTCAGCTACGTTGATGTTGACAAAGCGCACGTTCGGGTTCTGGAAGGCAGTCTTGGAGGCAGTAGTAAAATCGCTGAGACGCGTCCCAATGGCAATTACGAGATCGGCCTCCCGTGCCATCACGTTGGCGGCAGGCGTGCCTGTTACACCCATCGCTCCAAGATTTTGTGGATGATCCCAAGACAATGCTCCCTTGCCGGCCATTGTCTCTCCAACGGGGATGCCGGTCTGTTGGACCAGGCGCGCCAACTCTTCGCTCGCTTCGCTGTAAATGACACCGCCCCCCGCGATAATCAGAGGCTTTTGGGCGGAACTAATCCACTTTAATGCCTGCGAAAGCAACTCGCGGTCAGCCACCGGCCGGGGAATATGCCAGACGCGCTTCTCGAAAAGTTCTTTCGGGTAGTCACACGCTTCTGCCTGCACGTCCTGCGGCAGCGCCAGAGTTACCGCACCTGTTTCGGCGGGCGAGGTCAACACCCTCATCGCCTCCATCAAGGCAGAAGGCAGTTGATCGGCACGGTTGAGGCGATCCCAATAACGCGAGACGGGTTTGAAAGAATCGTTGACTGAAGTGTCCTGAGTATACTCCGACTCTAGTTGTTGCAGCACCGGGGCGACGTTGCGGCGCGCGAAGATGTCGCCGGGGAGTAGTAATACGGGAAGACGATTAATTGTCGCGGCCGCGGCGCCCGTAATCATATTCGTTGCCCCAGGTCCGATTGAAGATGTACAGGCAAATACGCGCAGTCGATTGTTCATCTTGGCGTAGGCCGTGGCTATGTGCACCATCGCCTGTTCGTTACGGGCGAGGTAATACCGGAGGCCAGGTGTTTGCTGCAATGCCTGACCCACACCGGCGACGTTACCGTGCCCAAAGATGCCCCAGACACCAGCAAAGAACTGACTTTCTCTCCCGTCCCGCTCTACAAACTGATTCTGCAAAAAGCTTATGAGCGCTTGCGCCGTAGTTAATCTTTGAGTGTTCATGGCTGATAGCGAAAGTATTCATTCATTGCATTCATATCGCGCCCACGCCACGAGGCCTGGTCTTTCAAGGCACGCTCCACTGGCCAACCTTCGTGAATGATCATGCCAGCCGCCTGGGCCACCACAAGAGGATCCTCCGAGCCGGGGTACAGTACGTTACGCCCGACCAGGGCGCCGCGCACGTTTGATCCGGCACTGAGTCCAGCTGCGATTTCTCGCAACAGCGGCGTCACATCTCCGACCGACTCCCCGCCCAGAAGCAAGATCGGCAGCGATGTGGCGCCCGCGACCGCCTCGTAGTTTTCGCAATAAGGCAGCTTCAGCCAGAGGTAACGGCTACTGTCGCCCAATGCCGACGCTACACCCACGAGCTTTGCCAAGGTTTCTGCGGTCTTAACGACTCGGTAGCTGCCACTACTTTTGACAACGGGTAGCGGTTCTAGGAATGTTGGCAGACCCAAAGCATTCATTTCATTAATCGCTCGCGCGCAACAGATCATGGTCTTGAGCGATTCGCCTTCTTCATCGCAGACACGGAGTAAGAGTTTTGCTCCATCCAAATTTAGTTCAGCACAGGTTACAGGGGACGGACCAGTGATTGGGTCGTCCATTTCCCAACTGACTCCGGCCAGACCGCCACGATTGAGGCTGGCAATCAGGAGCCTTTTGTCCAGCAATCCTTTTCCACCCGATTCCAGAATCAGATGGTCAAGAATAAATAAGTCTTCAAGTATGTCCATGGTCGCCATCACACCATCAACGACCGCACTCTGCAATACACGGACGATACGCGCGAAGTAACCGTTACGGTCAGCCATCCGCAGCGGATCATCACCGACCTTCGTGACACGCCGCGCGGGATGATCGGCGGCCAGGATGTTTAGCTTGCCATCAGGGGCGAGTGTTGAGCGTCGCGCTCGCTTCTTGGCGGCCCTGAGACAGCACTCGGGATCGGTCACACGAATTTCAGTTATCTTCGCCAGTACAGATGGCAACAGAAACTCTCGATCAAGAAAAGCCTGCATTCAGAATCCTCCTCGCTCCTGGATGAAGGCTAGCGCTTCTTGTTCATAGGGCATGAAATTGGCGCAGCCATGACGAGTGACAACAATAGCACCGCAGGCGTTTCCCATCCGCGCCGACCGGTACCAGTCCCAACCTTTAACGTAGCCATAGAGAAACCCGCTTGCGAACGCGTCACCGGCCCCGAGGACGTTGTAGACCTCAACAGGAAACGTCGCCGCCTCAATCTTCTCGCCTCCTCTTAAATAGACAGTTGTGCCTTCGCCGCCGCGCTTTAGCACTAGAGCGTCCGGACCTGAGTTGAGAATTGTTTCGGCGGCGGTTAACACGTCACCGCTTACGTGAGCCCCGGAGATCTGAGAATGCTCGATTGTGATGGAAAGATCATTTCTGAGTGTTGCTGCTTTTACTTCATCAGCAGTTCCGAGCACCACATCAACCAAGCTTAGAGCCGAACGGACGGTCACTCCAAAGGCCCGCGCGTCGTGCCATTGATCCGGACGAAAATCAAGATCGAGAACTACTTTGGAGCCGCAAGCATGGGCCTGCTCGGCGGCGAAGATGGTCGCGCTACGACTCGGCTCCCGGCTTAACCCGGTGCCAGACACCAACACGACCTTACTTTCCGCGACGGGTGCAGCGAGCACGTCATCGATTGTCAGCTCAATATCGGCGCAGTTGTCTCGATAATAGACTAAAGGGAATTTGTCAGGTGGCTCGATACCCAGAATGACCGCGCTTGTGCGCCTACCTGCCTTGCGCTGAATGAAATTGATGTTGACACCTTCCTGTTCAAGGAAGCGGAGCAAAAAATCTCCTACGGGGTCTGGGCCAACGGCTGTCAGCAGCGCTGAGCGCAGGCCCAACCGCCGTGTGCCCACGCAGATATTGGTGGGACAGCCACCGACGTAAGCCGCGAAACTCTTGATCTCAGGGAACGGCGCGCCGATCTCGTTTGCGTAGAGATCTATTGAACTGCGGCCCATTGTTAGAATGTCGTAGTTGCCGTCCGCCATCATCGACTGGTACCGCCGGTAACCAGCGGCACACGGGGATCCTGCTCCCGCCAGGATTGCCGCACCCACGCGTAATCCGGGTCATCTGAAGCCGCCATCGAACGCGCGCTGCCTGCAAGGGCGTTGAGATAATAGACGTTGTACCCATGCGCCGCCACAACCGGATGGTAGCCTTCCGGGACCAACACCAACTCGCCATCGCGTACGGTGAGGGTGTCGTCTATGCGTCCGTCTGGCGTATAAACTCGCTGAATCGCATAACCCTCTGGGCGATCAATTTTGTAGTAGTAGAGCTCTTCTAGATCCACCTCAAGAGGCGGGCTGTGCACATCGTGTTTGTGTGGTGGATAACTGGACCAATTCCCGCTCGGCGTATAGACCTCTACGACGAGTAGTCGTTGGGCCGGAAATTCCGGTTTCAAGATATGATTGATCTGCCGTGTCGCATTACCACCACCTCGGACCTCTACCTCAATCTGGTCCGGCGTGACCAGCTGCGCTGCGTACTTCTCTTCAGCCCGCGAAAAACAGAGAGCCAGTTCACAATCCGTTTCAGCCTGTATCGTATATTCGGTGCCGACCGGCAAGTAAAGCGCCGTCGGCAAACCATCAAACACATCCCGTCGGGTGCCAAATTCAGACCACGAACCCGCTGTCGAGTCGACTGAACAGCGTCCACCCAGGACCACCAGGCCTAACTCGCACCCACCTGTTTCATTTGAATATTTCTCTCCCCTTAACAGTTTACGGATGCGCAGAGTCAAATACTGAAACCCAATGGATTCAGGGGTTACGACCAGCACTTCTCCCGTTGCACACGAGGACAAGTCGGGTTTGATCAATAAACCTTTGGAAACGTGCGCCATCGATGATTCCTCACGCAGGGTTGGTAGGGCTATTGCTTTTCCGTATGATAACCGAGTTTTTGCCAATCTCGTGAGGATTAATCTGCTAATTTCCGATTTATCCGCATACTCGTGCCCTGAGAGGTGATTTGACCAAGACATGATAACCCAAATTCGTTTCTCGACCCGCTACATGTCGAGTGCCCGCTCAGTGATCGGCACTCTTTCACTGCTGGCTTTGCTTGCTAACTCTGCTGGCATCACTTCGCAGGGGCAAGCGTCTAAGCGCAGTCTAATCATCTCCGCTCTGCGGATTATGCCACCGGATGGCTCGGCCTTTCTCGTGAACCAGCGGTTCGATATTCGTGTCGAAGCACAACCTGGCACGAGTGGTGCCCTTCGCGTCCTGCTGGACGGGCGCGACATCACCGACTGGAACAACCGGAATCGTTTGACCGGACGGCAATTGGATGACACGTCTCCTGGAACGCCGGCTGCGGCCTTTCTTTCGCGCGACTGGTCCTTCCCGGAGGCGGGCCGTCATTCTCTCCGAGCGACCACCGACGGGGCGGCACCATCTGAGGTGTCTTTTGAAATCATTGCCTGGCAAGGAGACGGTATCGCTGTTCGAAACGTGATTTTGCTTATCGGCGATGGGATGGGCGTGGGCCATCGGACGGCAGCTCGCATCGTCTCGCGCGGCTTGACGGATGGACGATACAGAAACGGAATGCTTGAGATGGACCACATGCAGGCGACGGGGCTGGTCACAACTTCGTCTTTATCAGCTATGGTGACCGATTCGTCTCCCGGCGCCAGCTGCTACTCGACGGGCAACAAGGGAGCCAATAACCAGGAGGGTGTGTTCCCGGACAATAGCGACGATGAGGCCTTGAAGTCTACGGACCCGGAGAGTAACCGGTTTTTTGATAACCCGAGAGTGGAAAACATCAGCGAATACCTTCATCGCACACGAAACATAAACCTCGGTCTCGTGACTACTGCCGACGTGACAGACGCTACACCAGCCGCCTTCGCCGTTCACACATCAAATCGCAATGCTTCCACGCGAATAGCGGATGACTTCTTTGACCGTCGCGAGCAGACGGGGCTTACCATCCTAATGGGCGGCGGTCGTCAATGGTTCGAACCTAAAAAGGCCGGCAAAGACGGACGTCGCGCAACGCCGAGTAACCCGAAAGTAGATCCAGCACGTGACCTTGTGAAGGAATTCCGTGGCGCCAGTTTCGCTTTCGCTGACTCAGCGGAATCTTTACGCGCAGTTAGCGCTTCACGGCCGCAACGCATTCTCGGCCTATTCGCGCCAAGCACGATGCCCACAGCATTCGACAAGCTGGGCCATGGCGCGCAACGCGTGATCAATGTACCGATGCTTGACGACATGGCGCGCGCGGCCATCAACTCCCTTTCATCGTCGAGTCCGCATGGTTTCTTTCTCATGATTGAGGGCGCATCCATTGACAAGCAGGCGCATGCTGAAGACGCAGATCGGGCTATCTGGGAGACTATTGAGTTTGACCGGGCGATTGGTGTGGCCAAACGATTTGCCGAACAGACAAACTCTGATAAGGACTCGACCAATGACACTCTGGTGATCGTCACTGCCGATCACGAGACCAGTGGGTTCTCGCTTATCGGCGTGCGCAATCCTGATCCGCGTATTCCACGCGGTAGCCGTGACGCGGCACGGGCCTACACCGGTTTCACTGACTACAAGGATGCTGATAGCGACGGCTATCCGGATTCTCCAGATCCTGCAAGCAAACTGATTATCGGTTTCGGGGGCGGGACTGACCGCTACGAAGACTGGATTAGCAACAAGCGGCCGCTACTGCCGTCAATCATCGAGAATGGCCGGGCCATTGCTAATCCAAGCCGGGATGGCCCAAAGGACCTGGATCCCGCGTCACGCCAAGGTACTCTGATTACGGGACAAGTTGAAAATGGCGAAACAAATTCGATCGCTGGGGATTTGGATATTGAAGCCAGGAAAGAGGCCGTTCACACTGCAAACGACGTCCCCATAACCGCCACCGGCCCCGGCGCATTGCAGTTTGTGGGAGTGCAGGACAATACGTCAGTCTTCTTCAAGATAATGCGCGCATATGGCGGCTCGTATCCAAGGGTCTACTACGACGGGCAGCATTAATGAGAGAACTTAACTCTTTGAGATACGGGGGCATCGAAGAGACGGCGAATCACCAGGAAGAGGCCGGGCGGTGTCCTCAGTACCCTGGGAGGCTGTTGGCTGGGCACCTTGAGTAAAGGATTGTATCGCCAAGCGATAAGTTCTTGAGCTGTAATAATACTTATCCACCGTTCACTAGGGTCAGTGGCATCAAGGTTTTCACTCAGCAAGGGGTAATGCTCTGGATCGGAGAGCGTAAAACTAAAAATATCCGAGTCGAAGAGGTACACACGGTTATCTATTTCTGTCGTTGCGCTTCAGATTGTGAATAAATCCGATTGACCTTCTTACGGTATGCTTTGAGGAAACCGTCGAATTCTTCCCATGTGGGGTCGTTTCTGTACCTGCCAATCAGTTGCGGCCACGGATTAGGTCTTACTGCGCCAGCGGTCGCGAAGCCCATTGTCACAGCGGGAATTTGTCGCACTTGGGGATCGGTAGTTTCCGCCTCGACGGTTTCACTGGCCGCATAGGTGTCTTGGCTTCTAGCTTGAGCTTTGCTGTAGCCATATATCATGCCCAAGCCAACTGCAGACTTAATAAATTCATACATAAGTGTCTGTGCCACGATCTTGCGCCTCCACAGCTCTATATTCAACAACCAGTCCAGCACCGCCCAACGACAGCCCCTTATACGATACATCAAACCAGTAAGTACCCTCCATTTCAGCCGTAAATGACACGGCGATCAGAAGCTGAACTTGGGCAGGTAGATTTGGTGTGTATTTTTGTTCTTGCCCCCCAAACTGGAACGCGAGGCCGGGATTTGTGTCAGGGTTAAAGAGCGCAACCGTGATCAGCTCGTCCGTGGTCTCTGCTGTCCTAATGAACAGGTAAATACAGGCGTCTTCTTCTGTTCAGGATGCACATAAATGCGGTCAAAGATGCCTAACAAATTGACTTTCTTATCGATAGTGAAACTCGCGAAGTCGCAGAACAGAATTGATAACAAGCGCGGCCTCTTGCGTTCCTCAGGGACGTTAACGTGGCGGAGATCAACGCGGACTAGTTCTTTCTCTGCGCTCTTTACCCCACGCTTCAAGGGTAGCTTTTTGCGCGCCAACGATTGTTTACGCTGTCGCGACTTAGTCTGTTTTGCCAAATGAGTCTCTAGGGTTTAGGCTGCTTGTCTAGCTTTTTTCCACCGTGCAAGCACAGCCTTACGTGCGCTTTCGGTGCGTTCTTCTGGCGTCATTTTGGCCGCTCTAGCTGGGCCGCCTTTAAGGCCACCTTTACGGCCAAGGGCTACAGCAAAAGGGTTTTTACGTCGTTTCCGCGAGGATTTATTGCCGGTTTCAACCATAGCTAAAGTATACGTGACCGCTTAGGAAAAAGCAACCATTTTACGCTTGACTTCTACGTGACCGCTCACGTACAATCCTGCTGTTGAAGACTGGCAGAACTGGTAGACATCTTCGGCGATCGTGTTGCTGTCTCAATTGACGCCAAAGATGGCGAAGTCATGGCGCGAGGATGGGAGCGGAGAGGAAAGATTAAAGCTGTCGACCTGGCACACACTGTCGCCAGAGCGGGAGTAGAACGAATAATCTATACAGATGTGATACGGGATGGCATGCTCGGGGGTCTGAACATTGAACAAACTCTCTTGCTCGCGCGCGAGTCTGGGCTGAAAGTAACGGCCGCGGGCGGCGTTTCATCACTTGAGGATATTAAGCGACTCAAACAGCTAATCGCGTTCGGCGTTGATAGTGTGATTGTTGGTAAAGCTCTCTACGAAGGTCGCTTTACTTTAAGGGAGGCAGCGCAAGCGTTACTGTGACACTGTCTGATGATCGGGCTGATGTTTTGGAGGGGCGACCAGATGTTGTCACGCCCCCATGCAGCAGGTTCGGCCATCCGACGTGTTCGGGTCGTGCGGTATAGGAAGCGCGACTGCCGCTGTCACCATCCCGGGTGAAGGGAACATGTAATCCCTGGGGGTTTTCAATACCGCACACATAACAGATCCTGGTGTCTTTGTCAGCTGGTTTTGCGCTCATTTTACAACTCTCCGCAAGGTGCCTTTACAGCATTGCCTACTTGTCACTTCCTCGATGTCTGTCAAAAAAGCAGCGCCACCTCATTGAATTTTTCAGTGGCGCTATTAACTCCCTGCTATCGGGAGTTGCCTTCGATTTTAGCCGCTCCCGTTAGCATGCCTCAACCGAAAGGTAATCTTTGGCTGGGCCAGCGATGTGGAATTGCGGCTTCCTCAAGATGGCGTCTAAAAATTAACTGATGCAGCCTCATCATGTTTTCTGGGTAGCTCTCCGCACGCATAGCCCAGGCGGCTTCGGTTGCTGGCGCGGCAAGCCGTGCTGCGTGCTCCCGCTTTCCTTCAGACCTGGGCTCGGTCACGCTTTGCGAAACTCAGATCATGGCCCAGAATCGTGTAGTGAATCGTCTTGGAAAGAGCCGGGATTCCCTGAACCACCTTCACCCAGGTTTCTCCCTCATCCTCACTAGCGTAGATGTCTCCGTCGGTATTTCCAGCGTAGACGGTGCATTTTCCATCCCAGGCTTCCAGTGTCATCGCCTCAAAATTCGCGTCCAGACGCTCGGGCATGCCGCGACCCAGCACTTCCCACGTGCTGCCGCCGTCGCGGCTGCGGGCTATTCGTGGGTTGGCCGATTTGGTCTGCATCCAGTGGAAGGGATCGGCTTCGGCACCTGCCAGGAACATGAGATTCTCCTGCCGCGGGTTAAAGACCAGCGGATCAGGGTAACCAATACGCGAGATTCGCTCCGTCAACTCTTCCCATGTCTCGCCGCCGTCAGCACTGCGATAGAAGCCGTAGCCCGTCGGCATGATCAACTCCTGCGGATTTGACGGCTTAATCAGCAACCTGTGACAATCGTCATTGAATCCCTGCAATTCCTTCCACGTCTCGCCTTCATCCGTGCTCTTGAACAAACCGCCCTGCTCAACGCAGGCGTAAATCGTGTCAGAACTGCTCGGATCGATGGCGATATTCTTCACATGAGCATCATGTGGAGGAGCGGGAAACGTCCACTTAGAGACGCTGGGAACGGATCTCAGAGAGGAAAGCTCACGCCAGCTTGCGCCCAGATCCTCACTGACGTAAAGGTGGGCAGGTTCGGTACCAACATAGAGCTTAACCCGTTCGCCGGAGACGGAGCAGGTTATGCAGTAAACATTTTCCGAAGCTATCCCTTGATTTCTGAACTCCCAGTTTTTTCCAAAGTCCTCGCTCGCCGCGACCCCACCGTTATGCATTGTGGCAAAGATGGTCTCGCGCGTGGGCTCGATAGTAAGGGCAATGATGTGCCGCCCTTCTAAAGCTTTCCGCTTCACCGTCCAAGGGCTTCCCTGACCCTCTCTGCTCAGGAAAATTACTCCGTCGATAGTTGCTACCAATAGGTCTTTTGACGGGGCCGCGGAAGAGTAGATGGTCTGCCCGCCATGTGATAAACAGATGGCCATGGTTGTTTTTCCTCCTTCTAATTTGTTGGGACGCTATCTTTGTTATCAGAGGTTGAGAGCCTACTTCTGCTGCCCGTTCAATGCAGCAATTCGAGCTGATGATCACGATCTGAAAGACTCGAATTCTCCTCGAATGCGCAGTAGCGCCTTTGAGATCGCTGGAATATCCACGCCGCAACATAGAATTTGCGCGCCTTCTTTCACCCACTTAGTTGCGTCTTCACTTGTTGCAACCAGCACTGCAGTAATCTTTCCAGCGGCCTTGCCGGTTTCGAGGACTCTGCGCGCACTGTCGACCAGGTCGGGATGTTCGAGTTGTCCCGTGATACCCAACGATTGAGATAGGTCAGCGAGGCCGATAAAGATCGCATCCAGACCAGGCACGGAGCAGATTTTCCGGGCGTTCTCTACACCACGGGCCGATTCGATTTGTACCATTGTCATTGTCCGGAGGTTGGCTGCCGCGAAAGCATCCTGCGCCTCGCCGTCAAACCCATACCTCAGGCCACGACTGGAGGAGCAAAAACCTCTTTGACCAAGAGGAGCATACTTCGCTGCCCTCACCACTGCTTCGGCCTCGCCCGGCTCCTCTACCTGAGGAACATTCACAATTGTCGCTCCGACTTCCAGGGCTCGCAAAATACTCGTGGGATTTTTGTCAGGCACGCGAACAAGTGTTTCTATGCCGGTAGCCTCCGCCGCGCGACAGAGATTCTCGACTGTCGCAAAATCGGCGCCCGTATGTTCCATATCAATCCAAACGAAATCAAATCCGGAGAGACCAATCAATTCGACCACTACAGGTGAGAGGGTGCGGCAAACGAAACCCAGAGCGGTATTGCCTTCCTGAACTCTCTGTTTGACTTTGTTCTCTCTTGCGAGCATGAAGCAAACCGGAAATGTCAGACCCTGGCGCTTCTCGAATACCAGGAAGCCGGATTGAACACTTGTGAATCCTGGGAGATCACGTAAACGCGCCTTCCTTCCAGAGCTTAATGATGTGCTCAGCGGTTCGGTAAGCAAGAGCGAAGATGGTCAACGTCGGATTCACACCAGAGGACGTGACAAAGACACTGCTCCCGCCGATAAAAAGATTTGGTACCTCGTGTGACTGACAATACTGATTGACTACGGACACTTTGGGATCATTGCCCATACGAGTTGTGCCCATCACATGACCGGCAGCCGCTCCGCCTGGGATCATTGGTATAGTAACGACCACATGTCGCGCGCCCGCCGCTTTCAGCAACTCCTCAATCTTAGCCCGCATGAATTTCTGCATGGCCACGGTGTTTGAGTGATCTGCGTAGATAATCTTTAAGGCCGGTAGGCCGCTGTTATCTTTGACCGTCGAGTCTAGTTCAATCCGGTTCGATTCCACAGGTAAATCTTCGCAGAGCGCGGAGACCGCGAAGTGGCGTTTGTAATACCGAGCCAGAAAGTCTTTGAAACCCTTTCCCCAGGAAGGCACGCCTGCCGGCAATGGCATAAATGTTCCCAATGCCGACGCAAAGGCCAGCGGCCCGCCCGTAAATGGCAGGGGAAGACCTCCGGAAATGGCTGCGCCCCGGACGAAGGATTGATCATGTTGCTGGCGCGGACGATCTTCATTCAGATCATCGAAAGCCACGGTAGCCTGAGGACCCTGTATCGCGTCCAGCTCGCGCTCGTCGAATGTCCCATAGCCGAATACACTGGCATGAAACATGAGATTTTTCCCAACCAGCCCGCTGTTGTTTGCTAAACCATTGGGAAAGCGCATCGACCTGGAAAGCAACAGTAGTCGAACTACATAAGCAGCATTGTTGCAGACTACGATGATTCGTGCCGGTTGTTCGTGCTTCTTACCATCGCTATCAAGATAGTTGACGCTTTGTGCCTGACCAGCGGAATCAACAGTAATCTCAGCGGCCAAACAACGAGAGCGAATGTCCAACTGCCCGGTGGTCAACGCCTCGGGCAACGTCACCACCAGCGTTGCTCCCTTAGCATGTTGCTCACAACCGTAAAACGTACAGTAGCCGCAGTAATTGCAGGGCTGGCGGTACGATTTGCCGCCGTAACCTGGCTGGGTCGTGATTGCGGCCGGAATGGAGAAGGGATGATAACCAAGGCGCGTCGCTGTCTCTGTGAACACTTGTCCGGCTCGTTGTCTGGTCAACGGGGGGAGCGGATACGGTCGCTGGCGGCGAGCTTCGAAAGGATTTGCACCTGCCACGCCGGCTACACCAAATTCATACTCAGCGTGGTCATAATAGGGTTCCAGATCAGCGTAAGATAATGGCCAATTCGCGACGTTACTACCCTGGGGGACACCGCTCCTTGTTTGCACGTGGAAGTCTGACTCATGAAAACGATAAGCGAAACAGGACCAGTGTAGCGGTCCACCGACCCCAATGTTTCGCGCGATAAGGGGAAATGTAAGTGGCGGTCCATCGTTATAGACGAGCACTTCGGGTTGGTTCCATCTCAGTTTACCGTGTCTGACGTATGTTAGTTCATCATGCACTTCACTGTGATCTTCAAATACCTCCCGCTTGTAGTGGGCGCCGGCCTCCAATCCAACCACCGACAATCCGGCCTTCGCCAGTTCCGCGGCGATGATCCCGCCCGAAGCCCCAAGGCCAATCACGCAGGCATCTGTAACTTGATGTTTCTGCATACACCTTTATTCGTAGAGGCCCATCAATTGCCATCCTACCCTGCCCGCATTTCCATAATACTTTGGATCGGAAAACATGCCTTCGATTGTGTGTGCGCGAATGGTCGCAAAGAAATCTCCCGCTTCCTTCCAATCTGGAATCTCTCCTCGCTCCGTTTGAGCAAGCTGCTCGTCCTGGTCAGCCTCCGCCAAACCAGTAAACGGACGCTTGAATCGATGCTGACAGAGCTGGTTCAATTGTCGGAGTGCATTCCGATAGTACGTTTGTTGAGACGCATACGAGGTCACCAGCATGTAATCAATAAAGTGTACGACTCTGGCCTCTTTGGCTCCGGGTTTTTGGTCACTGGGGATCAGCCGGGCAGTAACCGCTTCAACGGTGGCGGCTTCTTCCGTCGTGAGAAACTTGATTTGATAGTCTGGTAGCGAGGCTTCTTTAGTAACGGAGGCCGATAGTTTCTCGTCGCCGTGAAAGAGCCGGCAGCCCAGAGCCTGCGGCAGGATCAGGATGAAGGCACTGTCCCGCACAGTTTTTACAAATCCACGGCGTGAAAGTCTTTGCCCTTCTTGATCTGTCTCAGGAGAGTGCACTACTGCCTCGATTGGTTTACTCAATCGGCCGCGCCGGCAAGTAACGCCATTGCCTCCTCGACCGACGCATTGTTATGGATCATCGCACACAGTGCCTTCACCATCGCTTTCGGACGCTCGTAACCCCAAACATTGCGGCCCATTACTACCCCCGCCGCTCCCCCCTTCAAGCTGGACCTCACCATATTAAACAAGCCTCGTTCATCATGTGTCTTGGCGCCGCCAAGGATGAGGACGGGACGAAAGCAATTCTCTGTAACTTGCTGAAAGCTTTCCGGGGGTTCGACGTATTCGGTCTTGATGAAATCGGCCCCCAATTCAACACCAATCCGAGCTGCGAGTCGTATGTTTTCGGCGGTACGGAGTTTGGAGTTGATCAATCCTCCAGGGAGCATCTCCGCCAACAACGGTATCCCCCATGCCTCGCACTGACCTGCTAGCCTCGCGACATTCCCCAATGTCTGGGACTCGAGCGGCGTTCCAGGAAACCCCATACAAGCTATCGCATCAGCACCTAACCGCAGCGCGTCCTCCACCGAATAGAGCACTTCGCATCCGAGCGAGCCCACGTCCGCCAGCTGAGAGCTACCTCCATCCACTCGCAGAATCACCGCAACTGACTTCAGGTCCTGGGAAAACTGCTTCACAATCCCGGGTGTCGTTAGAATCGCATCAGCTCCACCCAGAACCACCTCATCAATGACGGCCGCAGGACGAGCCAGCGCGGGATAGACGTCCAATCCGCTGCCGTGATCCATCGCGACAACCAGACTCCGTCCGTCATCGCGAAAAATCCGGTGCATTCTCCGTTTGCTGAATATAGAATCCTTTGACACGATCATAACTCTTGCAGTCTAATAGCCTCTTTGGAGGCACGACTTAAGGGACGCGGAAGGCGGCTGGGTCCAGGCCGGGCACTTTACGCGTGCCTGCCGATTGTCAAGCCCGGCTCTCAGGAATGCACCGCAGCTGCCAGTCCTTCACCGGGCTTGGTGTAGGCTTTTCGAGGCGGGCTAAAGATATCCATAATTGTGGCTCCCCGTTCACCTGTGCGGACGCCATGTGGGGAATTCGGAGGCGTGTGCCAGAAGTCTCCCTGCTTCATAACAACTTCCTCTCCATTCTGGATCCGCACGCATTCACCCTCCAGCAGATAGCCCCATTGCTCCTCGGGATGGCTGTGGATTGTGGAAATCGTGTTGGGCGCGATCTCCGCTAGAGAAAGCATGATGTTCTGGCCAAAAAAGATGTGCGTCGTTACGCCATCTTGAAGCTTGCGCGCCAGACCATCTTCCATTGATTTGAAATACCACTTACTTTGCACGGCTTCCTCCTTTTTCACCTACAGCCATTTTCCAGATCGAATCACCCTTGGTGATCCACAAAAGAGACATCTAGCTTGCGTCGTCACTCGTAACTACCAAGAGGGATAGTAGCTAAGCGTCGAGGGTTCTTAGTTGCCGGCGCATTATCTTGCCGGTGCTTGTCTTGGGCAAGTCAGCTACGAACTGTACCCGGCGAGGCACCTTGTAGGCAGCAAGACGCTCGCGGCAGAATGACAGAATGCTCTCTTCATCCACGTCTGCGCCGGTTTTCAACACTATATAGGCCTTCGCAATCTCCCCCTTAAGCTCGTCGGGTTGACTACCAACAGCCACCATCGCGACTGCCGGATGGGCGGCGACCACTCTCTCGAGTTCAGCAGGATAAACATTGTAACCAGCCGTAAGGATCATATCTTTCTTGCGATCTACGACGAAAATATAACCCTCCTTATCGGTGCGCGCTAAATCGCCCGTGTGTAGCCAACCATCCCCCTCAATTGTCTCTCGCGTGGCACGCTCGTTTCCATAATACCCTTCCATTACGATGGGGCCTCGGATCATCAATTCACCGACTTCATCCTGATTGAGCGTCTGAGTGGCGTCCTCTGTTGCGGCAATGCGTGTCTCAACATAAGGTAAGGCGATGCCAATTGAGCCATGCCGGTTCACGCCATAGAAAGGATGCGTGGTACCAAGGCCAGCAATCTCAGTCATGCCCCAGAGTTCCAATAGTGGACAGCCAAAGCGGGCCTCGACCTCCCGCATTTTGGATACCGGCATAGTCTGCCCACCAACGGTACAGCGGGTGAGCGAAGAGAGATCGTATTTGTTCAGCTCGGGACAATTTAGCAGATACATATACATGGTTGGTACGCCTTCAAACATCGTAGCCTTGTGCGTCTGGATAGCGTCTAGCACATCGGCGTCGTTGAAGCGCTCAAGCAACACCAGAGTCATACCGCAGAGGAAGGCGCCGTTCATAACCACATTCCCATATACATGGGCACAAGGCAGCGGCGTAACGACCGTGTCTGCTGCGGTGCGGACATGCATGTTGGCAGTTAGGGCAGAGTTAAGTAAGACATTTCGATGAGTCAGCATGGCCCCCTTCGGATGACCCGTAGTACCTGAGGTATACCCGATCGTTGAAAGGCTCTCAGGCGCCACCTCCACGATGTCACATTCTGGCTTGCTCCTTTTCAAGAGATCGCTGAACGAGTGAGCTCCTGCTGGGACGTGATCACCGAAAAGGATGACGTGTTGCAAGGGTGAGTCTCCCTGCATGTCAAGCAAGGCTTCCCCTTTATCTGGTGACGCCAGGATGGCCCTCGCCCCACAGTCCTTCACAACGAAGAGTACTTCGTCAGCAGTGAGCATCACATTGCTGGGATTTATTACGGCGCCAAGGCGGCTCACGGCGTAGTAGCTGATAATCCACTCCCAGCAGTTTTGTGAATACAGGGTCACGCGGTCACCTGGACCGACGCCCAACCCTTGCAGTGCATTTGCCAGTTGGCCGGAAAGGTTGCACAGCTCGCGGAAACTGAACGAGCGTTTCCCGCAAACAAGCGCAGCCTTGCTACCATACTTTTGCGCACCGACAGGCAGCACTTCAGCTAGAGCATCTAACATTAGTACACTTTCACTTTCTTAAGCGCGGGCCGGTTATCTCTGGGTTCCTTAAGCCTCTCGCTTAACCCGCGTTACATAACGGTCCCGCAATTCGCGTTTAAGAATCTTGCTATAGGAGCTCTTAGGTAAGTCTGTAACAAAATCCACTGACTTGGGTTTCTTATAACCAGCCATGTGCTCAGCGGCAAACGCGATGATCTCTTCCGCCGTGGCTTGCGCTCCCTGTTTCAGTACCACGACAGCCTTTACCGCCTCGCCCCACAGCTCGTCGGGAACTCCGATGACACACGCCTCCGAGATGGCCGAGTGCCGAAGGAGCACCTCCTCTACTTCGCGAGGATAAACGTTACTGCCGCCTGAAATGATCATGTCCTTCGTCCGATCCAGGATATAGACATAACCATGCTCGTCCATATATCCCACGTCGCCAGTGTGAAGCCAGCCGTTACGAAGAGCTTCGTTAGTGGCCTCTGGTCGCTCCCAGTAGCCCTTCATCACGGTTGGTCCACGAACGCAGATTTCCCCCACTTCTCGCCGCGGTAGTTCCCGATCATCTTCACCCAAGATGCGCACCTCAATGCCAGAGCGGGCGTGTCCACATGATGCGAGACGGTCAGACTCAGGTCCTTCGATGACGTGTTCTTTTGGCCGCAGGTACGTGCCGGTCATGGGAGTCTCACCCTGGCCATAGAGCTGCACAAGACCGGGGCCTATTCGCCGCAATGCCTCCTTCAAATCTTCGGCATACATAGGCGCCCCGCCGTAGACTAACCACTTCAGGCTGGAAAGATCCCACTTGTTCAACCCCGAAAAGTTCAGGAGTATTTTTATCTGGGTAGGGACGAGCCAGGTGTTCGTAACCCTGTGTCTAGTCACAGTGGCGCAAAAATTCTCGACATCAAATCGATGAGGCTTAAGGATTACCTGCGATGAAGCTTTCAAAGCCAATGCGAGGGAATGAAAACCTGCTCCATGGGTCAATGGCGCAGCGTGCAGCCCTACATCCTCGGGTTCTAAATGCATGAGGTCTGCCACCCAGCCGACCGCCATGAAGGTCAGGTTACCGTGAGTAAGCATGGCTCCTTTGGGCCGACCGGTGGTCCCCGAAGTGTAGAAGAGCCAGGCCAAATCATCATCTCTAACATCGACAGCGGGCTCACCGCTACCGCAGTTTGCCGCTATCAATTCCTCATAGGAAACTTGGCCCGGCAGGGGATCGCCAGCGCAAACAAAATGTGTCACTGAAGGAAGCCGCGCTCGGATCTGGGCCATCATCTCGCGAAACTCCTCGCCGAAGATGACGGCGGTGGCACGCGGATCTCCCAGGTGATAGACCAATTCATCCGCAACAAAACGGGCATTGAGGGGTACTAGGCACCCTCCGGCTTTCCAGGTGGCAAAAAAACTTTCCAGCAGTTGTGGGCAGTTCCACATCAGGACACCGACTCTGTCACCCTGCTCCAGCCCCAGGTCACGAAGCCCAACAGCCAGCGCGCTCGCTCTCCTGTTTGCTAGACTATAGCTCGTTATCTGGTCGCCCCAGATGAAAGCGGACTGTTCAGGATGACTCTCCGCGGCAGCAGATAGGATGTGGCCAACGTTCATTCAAATCCCTTGTTGAATTTATACCTCGCTCTCGTCAATCTGGCGGCAAAGTTATGAGTCGCATGAGATCCCTGGTGGCTCTGTTCTATTAGTGAATGTGATTCCTCCACGGGACGAGCTCGGCATTTATCACACAGAAGGCCGACGCTGGTGCCACGTGGTTGCCTGCTCGTAAGCATACGCAGCTTGCATCAATAAACTTTCCTGCCCGTGCCTTCCGATAATCTTTAAGCTGAGCGGCAGCCCGTCCGTGCTAAATCCGCACGGCACTGAAATGGTGGGATTGCCACTGAGGCTAAATGGAGAAGTAAAGCTTAGCAAGTCATGCCCAATTTCTGGAGTAATGATCTCTTCAGGGGCTGCACCATTGAGCCGCATCGGTACCATTCCCATCGTCGGGCAAACGAGCAAATCGACCGTCTGCAACAGGTTGTCGACCATGCGAGATACTTTCTGGCGGGCAGCGTGGGCTTTCGCATAGTCCAGGCCGCGTACTTTCTCCGACTCCTCAAGGAAAGCTCGAAAGGGTGGACTATAGTCTGCGGCCCGGGAGGGATACGTCGCTTCATGGGAAGCAGCACATTCGGCGGTGAAGATAACGCCCCAGGCTCCGATCGCTTCTTCAATACCGGAGACCTCCACTTCCTGGATTCGAGCACCTAAATCACCGAGCACTTTTGTCGCCGCGAGGATCGCCTCGCTAATCTCCGGATCTACCCTGGCCGAACAGTAAGACCAGTCCACTCCGATGCAAATTCCTCTTACTCCATTCTTCAAGTTGGCTAGATAATCAGGCACCGGCTCACGCCTTGTGGTCGGATCATTAGCATCGAACCCGGCGATGGCCTGTAGAAGAACTGCCGCATCTTCGACGCTTCGGGTCATGGGACCAACGTGATCCAGAGATTCCGCCAGAGGAAAGACACCGTAGCGACTTACTTTGCCATAGGTGGGCTTGAGACCGACGATACCACAGGCCGCCGCCGGGAAACGGACCGACCCTCCCGTATCGGTACCAAGACTGCCAAAACACAAAGAGGCGGCCGTGGCAACGCCCGAACCGCTCGACGATGAGCCAGTCCACCGATTTGAATCCCAGGGGTTGAGTGCTGGCTGAATCGTTGGGTGATAGCCAATGCCAGCAAATTCGGTGAGAGTGAGTTTGCCAAGGAGGACCACGCCCGCCGCATAAAGCTTTTCAATTACTGTGGCATTGTAATCAGGCACCCAGTCGGCCAGGATCTTGGAGGCGCAGGTTGTGCGAACATTTCTTGTACAGATCAGGTCTTTGACGGCCAGGGGAATACCATGCAGTGGTCCTCTATAGTAACCTTTAGAGATTTCCTGTTCGGCCCTCCGCGCTTGCTGAAGGGCGAGATCCCTTGCGACAGTAAGGTAACTGTGCAGTTTCCGGTCAAGCCTTTCAATGCGTTCCAACATCGCAACAGTAACCTCAACCGGGGAAGCTCCCTTTGTCTTGACCAAACCAGCAACGTCGGTGAGCGTCTTAGTACAGAGCTCGGAGACCGGGTTCATAGTCTCTCCCTCCTTCGCATGCTCCCTGCGGGCGGCTTTGTTAAATGTGGCCATCGGGAAAAATTCCTTGGGGATGGATGCTGAACAATCGCGAGAAGGATTAGTTGGATTTTTACAACTTGTAATGCGCGGAACTCGATCAGGTGTCGATTAAGCAATTGTCGGTTCCGCTAAGGCCGTCTGCCAGACTCGATACGGCCCAAGCCGCATCATTAAGCCGGCCGCAATTAGTGTGACCAGCAGAAACGCCGCCAGAACCAGACGGTATGAACCCGTATAGTCGAAACTCATTCCCATGACCACAGGTCCCACCACACCACCCAAAGAAAAACTGATCAGTGCATAGCTATAGATCTCGCCAAACGAACGCAAACCAAAATAGCGACTCACCAGGTAAGGAATAATCTGACCGGCGGCGCCCATTCCGAGACCGATCAGTGAAGCGGCCACAAAAACGAGCCCTCCAACTGCGCCGCCCCACAGAAAGAGAATCCCCAAACCGGCTCCCATGAAGAAAATGAGTGACACGTATGAGGCAAAGAAACGATCCAGCAGATATCCTGCCATCACACCGCCAAGAAGCGAAGCTCCACCAAGCAAGGCAGTCGCCAATGCCGCGCTCCGGGAAGACACGCCCCGATCGGTAAGCATCGGCACAAGGTGAATGAGACAACCAATCACGCTCGACGCGACGAAGAAAAATGCGATGCAGATCATCCAGAAGACGCCACTGTGTAGGGCCTCGCCACAGCTAATCCCCTCCTCCCGGCTCTGCTTTTCCGCCGAGGCGTTTTCGACCACCTCGCCATCAGGCAACAAGTCCATCATTTGCGGCGTTTCCTTGAGGAAGAAAGTAACCGCAGGGACGGTAACCACGATGATGGTAAGACCAATTAGCAGATAGGCTGAGCGCCAGCCCATGCCAGCAATCGCAGCATGCACCAAGGGCGGCACGACGAGCGAGCCCAAGCCGGCTCCGGCCGCTGCTAACGACAGGGCCAGGCCTCGCTTTCTATCGAACCAGTGTGCGATTACGCCAGAGTATGGCAATGTTGCGGACCCACCACCAACTAACCCCATGACTATGTAGACAACATAGAACTGACCGAGACTGTTGGAAAGAAAATAGAAGGACATAAAAGACATGCCCAGGATCAGCACCGAAGGCACGATAACCTTGCGCGCGCCAAAGCGATCCACCAGCCGTCCCACGAGCGGCATCGCCACGCACATGGCGATTAAAGAAAGAGAAAACGCCAGGGAGATTCCGGTCCGACTCCAGTTGAACTCACGGCTTAGGGGCTCGGAGAACAAACCAAATGTGAAGCTGACAGTGGGGATGTAGCAGAAAAACAGCCCTGCCCCGGCAACTAGAACAATCCACCAGCCGTAGAAGACTCTGCCTCCTCGCTGTCTAGGTACACTCTTCATGAGTGATTTTGGGGAGCTTGATAACTCAGATCCGATCGTATTGTGCAAGTAAAGTTTTCAAATCCTTGTAGACACTTCTTCTCCGTGGCTGAGTATTGCTGAGCGCCGTCTGCTCCCAGTGCTTTTTCCAACGCAGCGCCAAACCAATGCTGTTTGAAGAACTGCCACATGTCATCGAAGAGCACAACATAATGATATGTCCGCGGGGGACCATAGAAAGTTCGTCCGTCACCGATGATCGTTCGGAAGGCAGACCACGCAAAAGGGTATTCAACTCTGCGCATGGCCCCAATCAAACGGTCGACCAAAGTCTCGTATTGATCGTGCATATCGGCACGCACGCGATGCACGTCGACGAAAGCATACGCTGGCTCCCGGACGAACGGCGTAGCAGGCTCATAGCTTAAACCTTCCAATCGCTCCAACAGGAACAGGCGAGCGGAAATCACCGCCGGCACGGTAAGCGGTGCAAACTGCTGGAGTTTGCTACCTGGGTTCTGCATAAGATTTCGAAACCGTCTCTGAATCAGGCCTGTTTCGGGATCAAGATCGTTAAGCGACTCGACTGGAAAGACGTAGAAGTAAGATTGATTATGCTTACCTGCGCTCCAGTTTCCTGTTGAGCCACATTCGGTTTGGTGCATCGCCTTGATCAGGAGTTTGATACCCTCTTCGTAACGCGCGGAGAATGCCGGATCAACGACCTCCTCCTCAACCGCAAAAAAGCGTGGCGATGTCTTTGGCATAGGTGCTCTTATTCCGAACCAGCTCACCTTTCGTTAAAGGCGAATTTTTCCTCTTTGCACACCATCAACGACGCTCGGAGATCTTACCTGTGATGAGGGTCTCTTGGCATCAGTTTGCGATCAGTCACTCTTCGGGCGGCCGAGGTCATGCCATGGCTTCTTAACCCAACCTTCGGAATAAGGGCTCATGATTTCCATCTTCAGTCGAATCTCTTTAAACTTCCACTGCCCGTCCTCTTCCTTGACGAGGTCGCTTGTGTAGGAACCGCCAATCCATACTGCCTCCTCACCTCCAGTTTTCGAGTCGGGCATGTTGGCGAGTTCCCACAGATACCAGAAGGCTTGCGCTGTGCGTCCCTCCTCACTAACCTCGATCAACGGTGAGATATTGTAGTGGAGCGACCAACTGATAATACTCGACGTTCCTGAGAAGAACTTTCGCAGGACCTCGTGCCCCTGATAGCGACCGTAGCCGCTTCCGACATCAAGGGCACCGTCCTCGGTAAAAAGGGGCAGCATGAGGTCCGGATCATTGTTCTTGTCGGAGGCCTTCGCATAGCGGGTAATCAAATGTTCGATGGCTTTGATATCTTCAAGACGCTGAATCCGCGCGGCGAGATTATCGAGACTCCATTTTTTCTGGCTCAATGATGTGTTTGCAGGATGGGTGGATGCTCCCATGGTTCATTCTCCTCCTTCTTGGACCTTCTTCTTCGACTGACCTTCCGTGAGGTGGCGCCTCAGTTCGTCAATGTTCATGCCGGAGAGCCCTAGCGACTGAAGGTTCCGGCCTTCCCTCCAATAGTCGGCATCGTTAAGGGTACAGGCAATGGTTATCAGTGCCTTAATCACAGGCACGTCCACACCCACCAGGTCAGCCAGCTCAGCCAAAGGAACCAGCAGATACGGCACGTCTTCAGTAATGTAGCGGTGCTTCAGTCCTTTGGGACCTGCTCCGGGCGTCAGGATCGGACTCTGCAATCCCTGGTAGATGCTCGGTTCATCGCAAAATCCCAGGTGATAAAGGATGTCCACGAGTGGTGTAAGTTGATACCCCAAAGCCTTAGCGACCGAACGCCGTTCCTCGTCCACTGCTCCGATCACTCTCGCAACGCTCGGTGAACAGCCCTCCTTGTACATGAAATAGTCTCGGCCACTCATCTCCGCGAACTCAATCACTCCGGCGTTCAAGAGAGAACCGGCCGGATGTCCCAGCATGTTGAAGTTGCAGAGAGCGGCCTCCAGGATGTCCTTAAGAGCCGATGTGTCCGGATAGGCTTTCCGCACCTGCTCGACTACTTGAGGGGTGAATTTACCAGGGAAGGCGGCCACCGCCACCGGAGTCTTGAACGTCACCATCACCTGACCGGGGCCTATCAACCGAGCGAAGTAGGGCAAAGACGACGTCTCGGCCAAAAGAACCTTTCCCTCAGAAACCACGTCGCCGAGGAAGGGCGCGATTTTCAAAGAAGCGAAGTTGCCTGCCACGACGACCACGCTCTGGCCCACTTTGAGGTAGGGTTTCAGCGCCGTGATAAAAAACTTCTGGGCCACAGTGGGAACGACGACAAAGATCAAACTGACGCCGTCCAGCGCTTTTTCCAGATCTGTAGTAATCAAGTTAGGGACGGCAACGCCGTCGATTAAGCCGGTGATTATGATCTTGCCGGTACTGAGGGCGTGGTCGATGGGTCCTGAGTAGTCAGGAAGCTCAAACATATTCACGCTTAGGCCTCGGAGTGTCAGGTCCGCCGTCATGGCATGAGCGCCCTGTCCACCACCGAGTACGGCAATCCTCATCTCTTTAGCCATCCAGAGTTCTCCGCGATTTTCTCAATTATCAAGACTGAAGTCTTTACTCTTCCATTGTTGATAGATCGCCCAACGGTTCGCCCAGGGCCTGCGCACGCAGGACGCGTCGCATAATCTTGCCGGAGCGCGTCTTGGGCAACCTGCTCACGATGTTCACTGCTTCAGGTCTGGCGATAGGTCCCATTTGCCTCACGACGTGTTGTCGCAGCGCTTCTGCCAACGCATCGCTGGGATCGTGGCCCTGGCGTAGAATCACAAAGGCGTGGATAACATTGCCGCGCACGGCGTGTGGCAGACCGATGACGGCGGCCTCGGCTACCGCGGCATGGCTGACAAGCGCACTCTCCACTTCGGCCGTCCCCAGGCGATAGCCACTAACCTTGATCACGTCGTCAACGCGGCCAATCACCCAGACGTAGCCGTCGGCATCGACCCGGGCGGCATCACCAGTCAGATAGTAACCGGGGAAGCGACTCCAATATTGACTGACATAACGCTCAGGGTCGCGAAAGATTGTGCGGAGCATCCCCGGCCAGGGAGACGTAAGGAGAAGCAATCCTTCGGTGTTGGAAGGAACCGGATTGCCTTGCTCGTTGACGACCATGATTCCAACACCAGGCATCGGGCGACCGCAGGAGCCGGCCTTCATTGGCAGAGCCGGCAGGCTTGAAATCATCGGACGGCTAGTTTCAGTCTGCCACCAGGAGTCGATGACCGGGCAACGCTTTTGGCCGATCACCTCATAAAACCACGACCACGCGCTGGGGTTAAGTGGCTCGCCAGCGACCGACAGCAGGCGGAGTGACGTGAGATCGTGACGGCTGGGCCAGTCATCGCCAAACCTCATCAGGCCACGAATGGCGGTGGGAGCAGTATAGAAGACCGTTACCCGATAGCGCTCAACAATCTCCCACCAGCGGTCGGGATTGGGAACCGCAGGAGCGCCCTCGTAAATCACCGTGGTGATCCCATGCATGAGCGCACCATAGAGCATGATCGAATGGCCCACGAGCCAGCCAGCATCCGAAGTGCAGAAGAGGATATCGTCTTCGCGCAGGTCGAGCACCAACTTGAGTGAGGCATAAAGGTCTACACAGTAACCACCTACGGTATGGACCACACCTTTGGGCGCTCCGGTTGAGCCGGATGTGTAGATAATGAAGAAGGGATCCTCAGCATCCAGCTGCTCGGTTGCGCACTCCTCGCCCGCTACGTCGCTCTCCATTATCTCGTGCCACCAGTGATCCCGCGACGCGACCCAGGTAACCGGAGAGCCAGTGCGGCGAATGACGATTGTCTTTTCGATGGTGGGAGCGTTGCAGACTGCAGCGTCAGCGATCGTCTTTAATTCGATGATCTTATTGTTGAGATAACCACCATCCGCGGTGATGAGGAGTCTGGCGCCGGCATCAACAATGCGGCTGTGGAGCGCTTCGACCGAGAGACCCCCGTAGACAACCGTATGAACGGCCCCGATCTTGGCGCAGGCGAACATGGCGATTGCCTGTTCGGGGATGCGCGGCATGTAAATCGCTACGCGGTCACCCTTGGCTACGCCGAAAGACTTCAGCACGTTGGCGAATCTGCAAACAGCGCGGTCGAGTTCTCCATAGGTCAAACGACGGCGGCCTCCCGACTCACTCTCCCAAATGATGGCCGGGTGATCGCGGCGTGGACCCGCAGCGTGACGATCTATGGCGTTAAGGATAACGTTGGTCTTGCCGCCTGCAAACCACTTGAAAAATGGAGCAGCGGTGCGATCAAGTACCTGGTGCCAGGGTTCGTACCACTGAAGTTCTCGAGCCGCTTCGCCCCAGAAGGCCTCAGGGTCGTTCAGCGAGCGAGCGTAGAGTCGTTCATATTCATCAACCCCGGGGCGGGCAGCGCTTCCGGCAGGCGGTGAAATGAAGTCGCTGTCGCCAAATGACGACTGCGAAGTTACGAAGGCGTCATTTTCCATAAGACTCCTTTTCCCTCTTTGCCAACAAACCTCTGCAACTACACCGAGTCGGAAACGGCCAAGGCGCCTCAGGGTTAGTATTTGGGCCCGAGTGTTATGGGAGTGAAGGAGTATCAGGGCGTCAACACAACTTTGCCAAATTGGCCTCGGTTCTCCAGTGCCTGATGTGCAGTCGCAGCTTCACTCAGCGGCAGCACTCGATCAATCACGGCACGAAGTTGGCCGCTAGCAAAGAACTTTAACACCTCGAGCAGTTCATGCTTTGCACCCATGTAGGAACCGAGGACGTTGAGATGACGCGCAAACAGGTGACGAAGGTCCAGTTGTGCCTGGTAGCCCGTGGTCGCTCCACAGGTGACTACGCGGCCGTTTGCGCCCAGGCTCAAGATGCTCTTCTCCCACGTCGCTGTGCCTGTATTTTCAACCACGACGTCCACTCCCCGCTTGGAAGTCAGGCGCCGAACTTCGGCCGCAAAATTCTGCTCAGTGTAATTGATGATTTCGTCGGCACCCAGCTCGCGGGCCTGCGCCAGCTCCTCTCCAGTGCTTGCGGTTGCGAAGACACGCGCCTGGAGCAGTTTTGCGATCTGAATGGCCGCGCTTCCAACTCCGCTACCAGCGGCATGCACAAGCACAGTCTCGCCTGCCCTAAGCTTGGCGCGGGTAACCAGCATATGCCAGGCAGTCAGGAAGACCAGCGGGATGGCGGCCGCTTCAGTGAAGCTGAGGTCTCCGGGGATCGGGACCGCATTAACGGAAGGGATCTTCAGATATTCGGCATATCCACCTGGTCTGGCATAACCGACAATCTGGTAAGAGCGGCAGAGGTTATCTTGTCGAAAGACACTTTTCGCAGTGCATGCAGGATACGCCTGGCGAGACCAAGACCCGATCGTTCGCTTTGACGTTCTTGACGCCTTCACCCACTTCCATGACGAGTCCTGAAACATCACATCCCAGGATGTGTGGAAACGTGAATTCTATTCCCGGCAGTCCGCGTCTGACCCAAAGATCGAGATGGTTGAGAGCACAAGCTTTGACCCCAATTAGTAGCTCACCGGGACCAATCTCTGGATCGGGGAATTCCGTATAATTGAGTACATCGGTCCCGCCGTGCTCATCGATGACTACAGCTTTCACAATCTCTCCTACTCATCGGAAAGCGGTTTTGCTGTGACTGTTTATCAAGGGCATTAACCACCACCGGCTTCAATTGATAACCTTCTCACCCGTGGCAAACAGATTCCAAATAACCGCACTCACGACCAGCAGCGCCACTATCAAGTAGAAGACGCCGTCAAAACTGCCCGTTCGCATTAGGATAGCGCCGGCTACCACAGGTGAGATTGCGCCCGCCAGATTGCCGGCAGTTGCTTGCAGTCCGAGTATCAGACCATCCAGGCCACGCTGAAGGTAGTCAGGACCAGACCCCAAACAGGAGCTCTGGTGAGCAACACCCGCCATGGAACTCCGGCGCGCTCTGGGGAAGGTCCGCGACCCTCGACAATGTAACGCCGCTCCTCGTCCGTGATTGTCAGCGCCCGTACTTGCCGTCGCGATGGGCGTTCATGTACTGCACATCGATCACAAGAACGGCAGTCTTTTCCCGCTCAAGAACAATCTCTGGGATGTTCCCGGGCAGTTTGGATTGGAGAAAACTCTGGCGTAGCTCAGCGTCGACTTGGGCCATTGCTCACCCTTTAATCTAGCGCTTCACGAACCCACCACAAACAGACAGAGTTTGACCGGTAATAAAGGCCGCCTCATCGGACGCCAAAAAAACGGCCGTGCCCACGAGATCCTCCGGTACCTCGCGCCGTTTAACCGACTGCATCGCCACCTGCATCGCCCAGATCTCATCGGGGACAGTCACCGTTCTCTCAGTTTGTGTCAGACCTGGTGAGATGGCATTGACCAAAATGCCGTAATCACCCAGTTCGGTAGCAAGTGCGCGCGTCATTCCGATCACGCCCGCCTTGGCCGTGATGTAATGGGTGAGATTGGGGAAACTCATGAAGACGGTGCTTGAGGCGATGTTAATGATTCGCCCACTCTTTTGCTTCTTCATCTGTGGGATTACCGCCTTCGCACACAGAAAGACGCCATCCAGATCGACCGATAGGACTTTTCGCCAATCGGCAAATGTGATCTCATCTAACGGCTGTTCCGGCGAGATGGCCGCGTTGCTGATTAGAATATCGATCCGGCCGAAGGCTGCGATCGTCTCCTGTGCCATTCGCAAGGTATCCTCTTCGAGCGAAACATCTGCCTTCAGGGCCAGAGCCTTGACCCCGAACCGCTCTACAGCGGATTTGGTTGGAGCGGTCTCCAGCAGATCGACGGCAACGATGTGCGCGCCTTCTCGGGCCATAGCCAGGCAATAGGCGCGACCAATCCCACGCGCGGCGCCTGTGACGATTGCGACCTTACCTTCCAGACGTTTCGTCATCTCTTTCTTACTTCCCTTCACTCAACTGCCAGAATTTCCTGCAGAAGTTTTTCTCGATCAATCGGACAGCCCTCTTTGATCACTATTTCAATGTTGCGTGTATGCTTGATGTCTTCCAATGGATTACCATTAATGATGACCAAATCGGCTATCTTCCCTTGCTCGATAGTGCCGCGCGACTGGTCTCCGAGGTATTGGGCGGCCGTTTCGGTTGCGGCTACTAATACACGGGCGGGTGAGAGTCCGGCTTGCACCATTAACTCCATCTCGCGGTGAACCGAGATTCCAGGAAATGCTCCCATTACCCCGGTATCGGGTCCAACACCGATTGCAATCCCGCTTTCGCAAACCTTCTTGAGGTTAGACTGAATCGTCGGGAGCTGATCCCTGATGTAAGTCTTTTTAGTAATCTTGGCGAAATCATCCAGCGGGCCACCCTCCGCCAGAGTATCCAAGGTATTCCGCGGAACCGTTTCCTGCACAAAATCCTGGGCAATGAAATCCCGCAGCGATTTTTCATTGAAAGCGTCGTGATAGACAGAGAGGGTGGCGAGATAGAGCGACTTTGCTTTTCGCGCGAGTTCGAGATACTCATCGTCAACTAGGGCAGTGACCGCAGAATGGGCCAGGATATCCACTCCTGCTCTCAGAGCATCACAGTGATACCGGTTATCATAAGCATGCAGCATGACCCTCAGGTTTCGCGAGTGGGCCTTCTGAATAATCCTTTCCATAATCGGCGTCTCCAATTTCGGAAGAGGATTGAGAAAGGCACAACACTGAGTGTCATAATAAATTTTCAAGATATCTACGTCCGCATCTGCCAACTGACTGACCTGCTGTTCCGCCTCTTCTAAACTCTTTGGTTCCATCCTTGCCAGCGGAAGCAGTGATCCTGCCCAGCCATTCGGGGCCGTAAAGCCCGGACCGGAGATAAAGAGTCGTGGTGAAGGAAAGTTTGCTCCAGTGACTTGCGCACGAAGCTTGAGCCCGGATTCCAGTGGTTGCACCGGACTATAAACTGCTGTTACTCCCCAGTAGAGCATCTGTTTCAAAGCCCGCCTTTGAGTCAGAGGCTCGAAGGAGTCGATTACATCAGTGATGGAATCGAACCCTCCACTTAAGAGGTGGGCATGCATATCAATCAAGCCGGGCAGAATAGTCTTACCGCTAGCATCAATAACAGTTGTTTGAGGCGGAACCTGGATTTCTTCTTGCGTGATCTCTTTGAGCCGACCAGCTTCGACAAGAATGGAACCATTTCGGAGTGGCTCTCCGCCAGTTCCGTCGATGATCTGGCCATTCCGGATTAGTATTTTGCTCACTGCAACGCTCCCGGAAACACTCAGGCTGCTAGCGCTTCTTCGGTTGGTTCCCACGTTCGATAGGGACCAAGGCGCATCAGTATCTCTGGCTCAGACTGCTACATCGCCGGCGTCAACCAGTAATGTGCTGCCGGTCATTAGCATGGCGAGGTCGCTGGCACAAAAGAGGACCACTCGCGCGATATCATCAGGCACGGCGTTCCGTCTTAAAGGCTGGCGGGCCGCTACCTGCTCCATCACATCATCTAAGCCAACCGCACGGTAGGCTTCCAAACCTTCTGCCAGGCCGGGCGTATCCGTCAGTGTGGGCGCCACCGCGAGAACGCGAATGTTATAGGGACCCAGTTCGACGGCGAGGCTCTTAGTCAGACCGATCACACCGTGCTTTGATGGCGTGTAATGCGCAAAGCCTGGACCATAGGCTGAAAAACCCGCAAGCGAAGCGAGGTTCACAATGACCCCACCTTCGCCTGCCTCCACCATTCGCCTCCCTGCTTCCCGAGCAGCCACAAACGTGCCTCGCAGGTTAACGTTGAGAACGCGGTCCCAGTCGTCGTCGGTAATCTCCAGCAACGGTTTGCTGGGGTAAATGCCTGCGTTGTTGACCCAAATATCGAGGCCGCCTAACTCGCTCAGAGCTTTGTCCGCGACGGCCACGACTGAAGCAGTGTCGGTTACATCGACCCAGCCAGGCACGGCTTTACCGCCTGCGGTGCGAATTTGCGCGGCCGCATCTTCAGCACCCGCGCGGTTGAGGTCGCCGATAAGAACGGTCGCTCCAGCCTCGGCGAGACGACGACTAATCGCCAATCCGATGCCGCGCGCGCCGCCGGTGACAACCGCCTTCCGGCCTGCGAGCGAGATCAATTCAGAGATTGAACGGTTGCTAACGTCGCGCACTGCCATGTCGGCCCCCAATTTGATTTTGGATCCCGAATCGCTGGGTCGACTAAGGCACAGATCGACACGAAACGTTGTTTGTGACATTTCGTGTGGATTAGTGGTTCGTATTTGACCCTATCGTACGGATGAGTTTCTGACTTGAAATAAGGTTGGATGGAACAGCGTCAACTAAGATCCATTCTGCCACTCAGTGAACGCTACTTGCGGCTTCCCTTCTGCTCGTATGCGTCCGCTGCCCGCAGTACCGTGCTTTCATCGAAGTGCCGCCCTACGAACATCAGCCCGATGGGTAACCCATCGGCCTTCCCGCAGGGCACCGTGATCGCCGGATGACCAGTAATGTCGAAGGGACTTGTGTTTTGAAGCATTCCGAGCGCAGTGCGGAAGAAAGTCGGCAGGTCCGGATTTTCAGGAATGAGCATCGCCCTCATGGGCATGGTCGGCATCACCAGCACGTCAGCATCATCGAGAACAGCGTCATAAGCGGCGCGCAGCGTACGACCGAGGTTCTGAGCCTTCGCATAGTAATGACCATTGTAGCGATCGCTCATATATTGGCCCAGGAGAACAACCAGCTTAACCGTGGTTGGGTAATCGTTGGCGCGGGCCCGGCGCGCTCGTCCATAGAAGTCGCGCATACCCAACGAGTAGTGACCACGCCAATTGAAGCCCAAGGCATCACCGCGCACCATCTGGGCCGTTGCACCCTCAACGGCAATGGCGTTCCAAATGTGAATTCCATCACGGTGTATCGGGATTGACACTTCTTTGATATTGGCGCCAAGTTCGCCCAGCATCCGCACTGCCGCTCTTACCGAATCGTCCACGACGTCTTCGGAAACTCCTCCTTCCCAACCAAATCCCTCTTGCACCACAGCTACTCTTAGGCCCGCCAGAGTGCCCGTAAGTGCTTCCGTGTAAGGAGCCGTACGGACGTTCACCTGCCGCGGATCAAGCCCATCCTCGCCGGCAATTACTTCCAACAAGAGGGCGGCATCCGCGACGGTTTTGGTCATCGGTCCTGTGTGGTCCAGTGTTCCCTCGATGGGAAAGATGCCGGTGTAGGGCACCAGTCCGTGAGTAGGCTTCAGGCCAACGATCCCGCACCATGACGACGGGATACGAATTGAACCTCCCTGGTCACCCCCTAGCGCCATGTCCACTGCCCCGGCGGCCACCAGTGCTCCCGAACCGCTCGACGAGCCGCCGGTCGTGTATGCCGGATTCGCCGGATTGTACACAGGGTTGCCGTCACTAGTGTGACTACCACCCGAAAAACTGAAGTTCTCACACACGGCCTTGCCGATGATCTCACCGCCCGCGTCGAGAATGCGTGTCACTACTGTGGCATCCTCATTGGGGATGAAACCTGTCAGCACGGCCGATCCGTTACGCAGCGGCATACCGGCCAGGCTAATGTTGTCCTTTAAAGCAATCGTACGACCCTTGAGCTTTCCACTATCCGCGCCTTTCACCGAACAGCGCCACGCCCAGGCATTGTATGGGTTCTCCTCCGCCGTGGGTGCCCAACCGGCATCACGCGGGTATTTGACCGGCAGTGTCGGCGCTTGCATCTGATCCAGACGGGCGTAGGAGGCAAGAGTTCCCTCACCAACGAGACGCAGATCCTCGAGTTCGGTTTCCGACAGATCGAAGCCGTAACTGTCTGCGATGCGCCTCAATTCGCCAATGCTAGGTCTACTAACTGACATAATAAATCCTCCTTCTTTGCTCACATGAGCAAGTGCGATTCAGCGTAATATGCATGTTAAATTGATTAGCCGATGCTGAGACCGGAGGGGAATTGTCCAAAGCGATTGTAATTGGCGCTAAAGGCCGCGGGCCAGGTGGACTGCCGCTGGCTGCGCGCGCTTCTCGCTCATTTCGGAATGCCGAAATCGTGGAATGGTTTCTTCACCCAACCCTCATAGTACGGACTCATGATCTCCATTCTCAGCCGCACTACACTGAATTTCCATTCGCCGTTCGGTAGCTTGACTGCGTCGTTGTTGTAGGTACCTCCGATCAGGACAGGTTCCAACTCGCCCTTGCTATTGGGCATGTTGGCTAACTCCCATAGGTAGCAGAAGACCTTTGCGGTCTGTCCGTCGTCTGCGACCTCGATCAACGGTGAGATCATGTAATGCAGCGACCATTTTATGATATTTGGCGCTCCCTCTAAAAACTTTCGAATCGTCTCATGGCCCACATAAGTACCGTAACCGCTGCCAATATCGAAAACGGCGTCTTCTGTAAACAAGGGCACCATGATATCGGGATCGTTGTGCTTGTCAGACCCCTGGGCATAACGAATGAGTAAATATTTAATTGCTTCGATGTCTTCGAGGCGTTGAATTCTCGCGGCGAGACTTTCCAAACTCGGCAACTCCTTATTGCGACTGGTCGATGTAGTCATTTGATTATTCTCCTCGCTAATGGAATGCATCGAGAGCCGTCAGGCGCTACTTTGACTCTTCTTTCAGCTTCTTCTTTTTTGATCCCTCGACGTCAAATCCTGCCGGCGCGGGTGCCTGATCCTCGGGTCCGTAATCCGGCCGTATGGGATAGGCAACAGTGAAGATCAGGCACTCTTCGTTATCATCAAACGATCCACTATGTTCCCAGCCCTGCGGAATGATGATCGCATCGCCCTCTCTTAACACGTACTCGGTGCCATCCGTCCCATGCACTCTAGCCGTGCCCTTCAACACGATTCCCACTTCCTCTCCATGGCTATGTACATCCGCTGGGGCATCGCTGCCCTTTCCTTTCATGAACTTGAACAGCGCCACGCTCATGTCAGCACCATACATGTGCTTCATGTAAAGCGCGCCGGGAATCACTTCTTTGAGGCCCTCGTCATTGACCTGAAAGATCCGCGGTTGTTTCAATACTTTACCCATCTTTCTGCCTCCGTTGCTTGACATCCTCCAAAGCTCAGGACCTTGAGATCGATCCGCCTTATTCTTCGCTGGGCGTCATGTGGGGCACTTCTACAGGCACAAAACGTTCGGCCGGAAATCCATCAACTACCTCCGGCTGCTTGTAGAACTCCACAGCCGGCGCCACCTCGGCCAACGAGAGACTCAAATTTAACAGACGCTTCGCATCCGCCGGCATATCGTTCAAAGGCAATTGGTTGAGATAATTGAAGATCTCATCCATACGTGGCAGCAAGGCATCATAGAGCGCTTGAATTTCCTCCATCGAGCTCGATAAGCGTTGGCGATTGCGTTCCCTTTCGGAAGCCAGCGCCCAGGCGCTCACAAAGACTTCCAAGTCCTGAAATCCGGCAGGTAACGATTGATCTGCCTTTACCTGTGATACTTGGGTTGACATCGTTGGATCTCCTTTTTTCAACTCTATCGGTTCGACTGGTCTAGGCATTTACATAGTCTTCCAGGACTTTGTAACTATGGCGCAACAACAGTTCCTGATCCTGGAGTACAAAATGATCGATCACCCCTGAAGCCAGACCAACCTGACTTGCTTCAAGTGTGCTGCCGTCTTCCAACCAGGCGTCTCGAAGCATGCAGCGCCCATACTCCCGGCTAAAACACTGCGCGGCGTTTTCGGTCCGGGGTAGATAGACGCGCGCTTCCCAGATGGCGCGATCAACATCGATGGGCCACACATTGTGCGTGATGCACATGCCGAAAAAAACCAGTACATGGAAATTCGGGAAGAGCACATATTCATCGAAGGCCCACTTGTTGCTTCTGGTCGGATTGACGCCAGGGGGCATGCTTTCCATGGAGAACTCCCTCTTTGTGACTGATGCCCCAAAACGGTGAGCCAGCGCTTCGGTCGGAGTGGGCGTGCGTTCCAGGTTCCCGAAATATGAGATCATGCGGTGGCGCCTATAAACCTGGATGTCCAGCGCATGGCGTGAAGGATTCTCCTTGTTTGTCAGAAAACCTGGCAACGAACGTCGATGAAGCATTTTTGCGTGATATCCTTCCTGCTGCGAGTCGACGATCACTTTCCAATTGCACTTCAGGTTTGCGTTGAATTGGAAACAGACTGGGAGTTCTCCAAAGGGATAGCCACCAAGCAGATCAACTAGTTCTCCCAGATACTCCTTGAGAGTCTCTTTCGGTTTTGGCTCCAGATTAATAAAGATAAAACCTTCCCAGACGTCCGTCGCTACCGGAATCAGCCCGTATTCATTTCGATCGAGGTCAAAGAACATATCCTCTTCCGGCACGCCGATTAGCCGTCCTTCCTGTGAATAGGTCCACCCGTGGTAATTGCAGGAGAATTTCGCCCGACATCCTTGCTCATCCCACACCAACTTCGTCGCTCGATGTCGACAGACGTTATGAAACCCGCGAATCTGTCCATCCTTACCACGCACGATGAGAATAGAAGCATTACAGATGGCAATCTCTTTAACGAAATAATCCCCTGGCTCAGGGATCTCTTCTACTCTGCCGACATTTAGCCATGTGTGCTTGAAAATCTTCTCGCGCTCGCGCTCAAAGTACTCCTTGGCGAGATAGGGCTCGGTGGGTACCGGACCAGTACCGAGTTCCTTGTAATTCAGAGTCCATCGATCCTCATTAGTTGCCGCTGCCATTTTTAGCTTCCTCCTTCTTGTTTCGGAGACGGTATTATTCTTTTTTTGCTAGTATTCGACACACGTCTGTTTACCAAATCCCCAGTGGTCCACCGCGCTCAACACTGGAAGATACCAATCGAGTTTAATCTCTTCGGCAGCCGGGATCCGTTCGTCTCCGGCTTCGGGTTTGATATTCAGGTCATGTCCGCCGACGACGCGGTCAACACGTGGGAGTATTATGGGCCGATCAAGACTGCCCACAGAGACGACTGCGTCAGCCTCAGGCACCGTGTAGATAAGAGGAGCTTCAAGACCTTCTTTTCCACCATGCTCGTAGGTCATTAGCACAGCCTTGATGCCTTCTCTTTCCAAAGCCTGCACCGTCAACATGGCTTCAATGAAAGCATTGCCGGCGCCAATCCAAGTGATAATTGCCCCCTGCGCACCCATCAGCTTGGCGAGCTTGGCAGCCTGATTTGCCGACAGTTGTTTCTCCTCGAAGACCTCGAAGCGCGTCCGGTGGAAAATCACACCGGCAAAATCAAGATCTTTGCCATGCGCTTTGTAAAGATGCTCAATGACCGGATTGTTTACATGCTCCCACGAAGTCGGCTTCACGGCGTGCCCGCCTTGAGCACCTGGCAAGAGCGCCCCATCAAGGATCTCGTTCGGATGGGCCCAGAGAGGCATCCAGTCGGTAACGTAGCTTCCATACCAGGTGATGAAGGGCACCGGCAAATTCAACTGCGTCAGGGACTGATGGATATGGACAACTCTTGGCAGCCCGGGTTTGACCGGCGATAATTCGTACCGATCAATTTCTGTCGGGCTCCTTTCCTTGGTTGTCTGTCCTAAATGTTCAGCGACTTTAAACCCCGCCATTCGGACAGCCTGGTGATACTCAGCGAGTGAATGCCCAGAAGCAAGCTTGATCGAAATAACCAGATTGATCAGTTGTGACAGAGGGCCAAGGGCCCCTGGCCCTGTCATCTCAAGTATGGCCTCCTGTGCAGCCCCGGTGCCGGTTTCCAAAAGTCTCGGATATTCGGCCGAGATTACTACAGACATCCCGCGCAAGCGATGCGTGACGCCCTTTCCCACTGTCGCCACTGGAGCCACCACACCCGGGTAGCAACCTCCTGGTCCCGACACTTTGATCCGTGGTTCGATCGCGTCGCAGACGTGAACCACTCGTGCGGATTCGCCTGGCTTTACAAAGTCGACCTCCACATCAGCAATGCGCAGATCTTCCCCGACTAACTGCCGCAGCTCAGTTCGACTGACTTTGAGAACGTCCTCGTCAAGCCGGGTTTCCCCGCCGAAGACAATCTCGTTTACAGAAAAGCTTCCTATGTCCAACTGCATTGCTCGCTCTCCTCAGACTGTGTGGCTTGGCCGGAAAACTGTCGATGACGAAACTGGGGTTCCCAGGGCCTCGAGGGCAGTCGTCACAATTTCTTCTCTTACCTTCAAGTCGAATTTCGCCGGGAGATTCGGATCACCACAAGGATGGGGGATCTTTCTCCCGACAACTACTCGTGACGCTCCCACCTGCTGTGCGAGTTGGGCCATAGCTGAGATAGTTACGACAGGAATGCCTGCACGATCCAACTCCTTGCTAAGCGCTGCACCGCAGCGCGTGCAAGTCCCTCAAGTTGCCACCAGTAGCGCCGCATCAACTCGAGACTCGCGCATAGATGCGGCAATCTCTTCACCCGCTTGTTTAGCGGTCTTAAGGCTCGTCCCCACTCCGGTTATGGTATAGAAGTTATTATCAAGTTCGCCAAAGGCATGTCCGGCCAACTCGCGCAACGCATCAAGCGGCAGCACCAGGTTTGGGTTCGCCTGGGCGTAAGCCGTGTTGAAGCCTCCATGAATCACTTCCCAGTCTTCTCCGTGGAGGGCCGCCTCGTCGGGCAGATCGTATCTACGCCATTCGGTGGCATTGAACATCTTGAACCGATCGGGATTTCCTTTGGGAACCAGTCCCGAGGTTGTGATTACCGATACGCGAGCCGTTTTGAGATTTTTTATCGCTGGGGCAGGCGAAACCTGTTCGAATCGCTCGGTTGGAATCTCAGTCTCAAACGGCCTGCCAACGATTTTGGCCAGTAACATGTTAACTGCACGTTCGACCCCGGGTACGGAAGAAACACTAAGCTTACGCTGTCCCGTTGGAATGTAGCCTTCTTCCTTTGCGGCTCCAACTTCTCCGCCAGATCCAACTTTTAGGGCAAGCTGCGCCAACCTGTCCAAAACTTTCGGCATGTCTGTAGCCATCGCTCTCGTCGGAATGATCCAAATACGACGCACTTTGCGATAGGTTTCAACGGCAGGATTCTCGGGATACATTGCAGTCACGGCTGGTATCCGCAGCTGTTCAGCTACCGCTTTGCTTACTTCACCGCAGGCAAAACCATAACGGCCTGCGTTGAAGGCTGGACCAGCCACCACTACATCCGCTTCGTAGGTTTGGATTGACTGAAGAATGGCCGGCAGCGCGGTACTGATCTGGTTATTGAAGTAGTTGTCACCACAAACCAGTGTTGCGACAACTTGCCCCTGCTCACCGAGCGCCTGCTGCAAGCCCAGTCCCGGGCCCACGGGCCCTTCCCTAACCTGCAGACCTGTATCGGCTTCTTTTTCTCCACCGATGCCGCCAAAAAATTGATTGAGGTAATGAACTAGGCGGACCTTATTTCGTGCCATGTCGTGCTCCCGCATGCGGTCCTATGAGATATGTCAAATGAGATATGAAAAATGACGTGTGGCATTCTTGATTCAAGTTTCTAAGGCGAGTTGAGCTTCTCTCTGACTGCCTTGACCCGTGCTCCGATCTCTTCGCTCGGCAGCACCATCTCCATCATTTCAACTTGATCCCGGTAGACTTCAGGTGGAATCTGCTCCTTGATTTCGGGTTCGGAGATGTAATAAACGGGCAGTCTCAACGCGAT
>DATEUF010000217.1:0-3231 GCA_035283325.1 Pyrinomonadaceae bacterium
AACACAAGCAGAAGGGCGCAGCCCAAGTCCGTTCTTGGCAGCTACCGCGAGGCAAGCCACCGCGGCACATCAGGCGGCACAGCCGTAATGAATCTAGCTTGGTGCTTCATAGTGGTTTCTAAAGAGTGCCGCCCCTACAAAGTGCGTGGTCGGGATCTGACAGGAGCCGGATAAGTCACGGGACTGCGGTTACCATTCTTATCGACGGTTCGCACACCAAAAAAATAGTTGTCCTTAGACTTACCTTTGATTGTGTAGCTAGTTACATTTCCCACCCATTGAGAGTTTGTCCACTGCGGTGAAGTTGTATCGCGCCAGACGATTTCGTAGCCGCTCAAGTCGGGCTCCTTGTTCGCGTCCCACTTCAAGTCAGTATCATTTCGTCAATCGCTCAGCGAGGATACCGACATTTTTCGGTCGTGCGGGCGCAAGTGCCAGCATCGCAAGCGACGCCGCATTAACACGCGCGACGTTGGCAACATAGTCGAAATCTACAAACTTGATGAGATCTCCATATTGGACTCCATTCTCAACTCTGACATTCTGGTGCTGATGTCGATATTCTTCGTTGGGCTCGGTAAAACGGACAGCCGCAAAACCCCGCTCGAGAAAGGGTACGTGGTCGCCACTACGAAGATAACGATCTCGCCGGTAAACCATCATTACCTTCACAGCTGGCACATAACTTTCTGCGAAGGAGGATACCGAGAACAGAGAAAAGAGTAAGAATAGCCCTTCGCTGCCTGATGACCATTTGTTCAAACGTCTATTTGTTCACATCTCTGTAAACCGGTGTAAACGTTCTCGTGGTGTGTTCGGTGACACTTGGTACGGGGTCCTGCCTCGGTGGCAATTGTTGCGGAAGGGGTTTCTGTACCAGCGGCGCACTAACTCGCGGTTGAGGATTCTGGCTCTGCATAGTCACGATTTTTGAAAAGAACCGAATCAGTAGGGCAATGGAGCCAAATAGAGTTGCAGTGCTGAAGAGCACGATCCAGGCTATGGCTGCAGGATGCAGGCCGAATCGCACGAATTCTGCCGCTCCCGCAAAAATAATTCCCAACCCCGCAGTGATCGTTAAACCAAGGACCACCGTCGGTCCGGTCAGCCTTACGGGTCCGACAAGAACCGGCGAGGCAGCCATGGGCAAAGACAGATTTGCCCCACACCGGTTGCAATATTTCAGTTCGACAGCGATCTCATTGCCACAAGTTGGACAATACATAGCTTCTCCAAAACCTAGCTACCGCGAATTCCATCACCAATTTACCACTAGAAGCTGTCAGGCATAAGGCAGTGCGCGCACTTGGAGAATACGCTTACCATCGCGAGGATGTTCACTGTGAACTCGAAGCCGCAGCGGAATGTTCTAGCGAATTCGGTAGGCTCGGCCCTTCCAAACCACAATTACTTCGCCCCCGAGTTGTTCTGTAATCCTGCGAATCTCGGGTTCGTCTTTAACTAGCTCCTCAAACGGCTCCGAACCACGCGTCATATTTACCGTTGGCCGCGACGAATCATATGTCGTGTCTACCCAGGCGTTGCCCTGGCGGCGAAAATGTCTACCCGCTACGGTTCGTGTTTGCTCGTTGACCTCGCTTCTCATCTTCTCGTTGGTACGTTTGGCTTCTCGTCCGGCAGCCAATCCTTGAGTATTCCGACGATCTGAGGGTGCACGCTGAACGCTGCCAACGGTTACCGGGCCAGCGTCCGCTTCATCCTTGGACTGAGCCAGAGCTTCATTTCGGTTGCCTCCTGCAACGGAGCCAGGTTGGACCCTGTCCTGCTCCTTTACCGACTCTTCTGAGACGGCTGTCCTGGGTTGCGGTGGTGGCGCAGCGGCAGATGGTTCAGGGGCATACGAAGGTTGAGCAATGGCTGGCGCGGCCTTAGCTAATCGGTCCTCTTTTCCGTCAGACCGCCAGCCAGCGTCGTCTTGATCAGCGCCTACCCCGGCAGCGGGCGTATTTGCTTCGCTCTCTTTTTGGTGTATCTCTGCTTTTTTGGATTCCTTATTGCGCTCGACGATTCCTTCCGCATTTTGTGTTGTTGCTGGTTCATTGTTCCTGTCAGAAAGCAAATTCTCAGGCGAAGCATTGGAAGTTTCGTTTCGGGCCACATAATCCAGACCTCGCCGCTGTTGCAATACTATGAAACTGATCGCGATCAGAGCGGTTAAGATAATCGCCGGCATCGCATAGCGGAGTACCGGAAGAGAAAACAAGAGTCCAAGTTTCTCCCAAACACTCGAGGTGACTTTATTTGTGGCTATCCCCTTGGGAGCACGAACTCCCGCCGAGGCAGTCAAGTCGCTGACAAACCGCCGGCATTGCCGGCAGTCGGCCAGGTGTGTTGTGAACCGCGCGTGCGTTGCCTGAGGCAACACACCTTCTGCGTACGAGTTCAGCTCATCTGCGTCGAGATGCTCGCCCGATAGGTTCTCACGCGCAGACTCCTCCGCTCGAGCACCGATATTGCGTAAGAGATGATCAATGGCTTGTTTGTGAGCCGCCTTCATTTCTGTTTCACTGTCACCAGGATAAGAACGTATCCTACTTCGTATGCTTGCGAAAAATTTGCATTCGTTTAATCAATTGTACTCCGGTTTAATCGGGGGCCATTGCCTTCCCTGCCAGGAGCGGTTCCAGATCGCCCTGCAAATGCACCGCAAGTTCGGCGAAGCAGCGCTCAGTTTCGGCTTTCGTCCAACCTTTCTCGTTAATGAGTATGCTTTCTACACGGTCATGTAGGCGAACATGAATTCGGTTGAGACGGCGGCTGGCAGTCGCCTCATGCACACCCAGAACTGCCCCAGCTTCATGCAGGCGCAGATTATCGAAATAGTAGAGTTTGACAAGCAGGCGATCCTCGTCAGCCAGATCCCTGATCGCACGGAAGAGAGCATTCTGCATTTCGATCTGGGCCAACTTATCCCCGACCGCTTCCTCCGGATTCCCACTCGCACCGAATTGCAGGCGGGCGTCTTTGCTGGTGGTATTCGCCAGACGTTCAAGCTCCGAGTCTTCCTCTGGCTGCACAAGTCGCGACTGTTTGCGGTGTTGATCAACTGCCAATTGAGCGACGACCGCCCTAAGCCAACCGGCCAATGAGCCGACGCCAGAGTAATACGCAAGTTTTCCTGCCGGCCTGCCGTCGTCGCGTGTTCGCAAACCGTGAAGCTCAGCCCAAATCGATTGGGCCAGGTCTTCCGCCGCTGCCTCATTCGAGCTT
>DATEUF010000218.1:0-90566 GCA_035283325.1 Pyrinomonadaceae bacterium
GACCCTCTCACTCGCGCAAGTCTACAGCAGGAGTTTGCTCTTCTGACCAGACGACTTGATAAGACCTCCATCTTCGTTACTCACGATCTCCATGAGGCCCTGACGCTCGGCTCACGTATTGGTCTGATGAAGGCCGGTCGATTGCTTCTGCTGGAGACACCTGCGAGCTTTCTCAACTCAACAGACACCTATGCTCGTGCGTACCTCGACACTCTGCGGCTTGACAGCAACCAGAATAGTTCCCGGGAGCGTCAGGTATGAGCTTCTGGAGTTTCCTTGAACAGAACGGATCTGAGCTCTTAACCCTCGTCGCGCAACATCTCAAGCTGGTTCTGGTTTCTACCTTAATTGCGGTGCTGATTGGGATACCGACCGGAATTCTACTCACGAGAAATAGGGCTCTTCGCAAGCCCATCCTGGGTCTGGCCAATGTGATGCAGACCATTCCCAGTCTGGCACTGTTCGGGTTCCTGATACCGATCCCTTTTATTGGAGGTATCGGAGCACGCACGGCAATTGTCGCCCTGGTGCTGTATGCGCTACTGCCCATCATTCGCAATACGGTAACGGGTATTTTGGGCATCGATCAGAATGTTCGCCAGGCTGCAGTCGCAATGGGCATGACTGCACAGCAGATTCTCTGGCAGGTGGAGTTGCCGCTGGCTGCAAGTGTGATACTCACCGGCGTAAGAGTGGCCATGGTAATTTCGGTTGGAGTCACGACCATTGCTGCCGCGGTTGGCGCCGGCGGTTTGGGCGTCTACATCTTTCGCGGCTTGCGGCAGTATGACAACAACCTGCTGCTTGCCGGCGCAATTCCCGCGGCGTTAATGGCGCTGGCGTCTGATTCAGTCCTGGGTCTTGCGGAGAAATGGTTTGGCCTGGAGAAGCGACGCGAAAAGACGAAAGGGTGGATCGGGACGGTTGGTGTTATTGCCATTGCTCTGACGCTTGTTCTTCTGGGCTTTGGTTTTTGGCGAAGCTTTCAGTCGCCATCCGGAACTCTATCCGGCAAAGTCGGGCGCCTGGTTGTGGGCTCGAAAGATTTTACCGAGTCAGGCCTACTTGCGGAGATCGTTGCCCAAATGGTGGAGGCGCGAGGCGTTGCGGTCGAGCGGCTCGAGTTGGGAGGGAACCTGCCACATGATGCGCTTGTATCAGGTCGGATCGATCTTTATCCTGAATACACGGGCACCGCTTTCACAGCGATTCTCCACCATCCTCCGATAACTGATCCGCGAGCTGTTTATGATCAAGTCAAGCAGGAGTATGGGGCGCGATTTCACGTTGACGTCAGTCCGCCGCTCGGATTTGAGAATACGTTTGCCATCCTTGTACGCGCTGCGGATGCCACGAGGTTAAACTTGAAGACGATCTCCGATGTGACGCCGTTGGCTCGCGGTTGGCGCGCAGGTTTCGGTCAGGACTTCATGTCGCGAGCCGACGGCTACCCGGGATTTGCAAGAGCTTATGGTCTCCAATTCGCGGAGCAGCCGCATGAAATGGATCTTTCGCTGACCTACATCGCGTTGTCTTCGGGTAAAGTGGACCTGATTGCGGGCAATTCCACAGAAGGCCGGATTGGCGCATTGAACCTTGTTCAACTCGAGGACGATCGCCATTATTTTCCGCCCTATGAAGCCATTTACCTGGTTCGGCAGGATTCACTTCAGCGAGTTCCGGTATTGCAAGACATCCTTACTCAGCTGGCAAACAAGATTTCGACTGCACAGATGCGTAAGCTCAACTATGAAGTGGATGCCCTTAAGCGAAACCCGGCTGAAGTCGTGCGCGAGTGGCTCAAGGCAGAATTTTTGGTTGCAGCCTGGGAGCGCAGGCATCCTTGCCTGCTGCTTTTTGATTGTGGCTTCGCTCAGCAGGTGGGATGCCTGCGCTCCCAGGCCCCAAAGAGTTGAGGTTTTGGTTCGTTCCCGATTTGTTTTCAGAGAAAACTGAAGGAGCAAAAAATGAAAAGAGTATTGATTGCTCTAAGCGTAATTCTCTTGTTACTTCAAGCCTCGATCGTGGCCCAAACAGAATCCAGCAAGGTAGTGCTAATCAAGGCCGGCCGCCTGGTTGACGTGCGTGCCGGCCGGGTCCTCGAGAATCAAGGCATACTGATCGACGGCGATCGCATCAAGGCGGTTGGTCCCCTCGCGCAAATTCAGAACACGGCTCCAGCGGCACGCCTTATTGATCTATCCGGTGCGACTGTGCTCCCCGGATTGGCCGACTGTCATACCCACATCTTGCTGCAGGGCGACATCACTGCCGCGGATTACGATGAACAGTTACTGAAGGAGTCGATACCGTATCGTGCAATTCGGGCGACTGTGGCTGTCCGCACCGGCTTGTTGAACGGTTTTACAGTTATGCGCGATCTGGAGACCGAAGGGGCAATGTATGCCGACGTTGACGTTAAGACGGCCATTAATCGCAGCGTGATTGCCGGGCCGCGGCTGTTTGTTTCAACGCGTGCTTTCTCGGCCACAGGAATGTATCCATTGCTTGGTTATTCGTGGGAGCTGAAGGTGCCCGAGGGCGTACAGATCGTCGACGGCGCAGATAATATCCGGCGCGCCGTACGCGAGCAGGTGAAATATGGCGCCGACTGGATCAAGTTCTACGCCGATCGCCGCTATTACTTAAAGGATGGCGCGCTCCACTCGTGGACCAACTTCACTGATGAGGAGATGAAGGCAATGGTCGACGAGTCTCACCGCCTTGGCCGTCGCGTGGCGGCCCATGCGATGGGTTGGGAAGGTATCGATGCTTCGCTGCGTGCAGGCGTAGATTCAATCGAGCACGGTTACGGTCTTGATGAAGGCTTGATGGATCGCATGGTGCGACAAGGCACTTACTGGTGCCCAACGATTTACGTTGGTGTTTACGTCGCTGAAGGACGAGCGGCGGCGGGCGCGCCGATCTGGCTAACGATGCGCGATCTTGAAGCAAAAGCTTTTGGCATCGCGGTGCGCAAAGGCGTGAAGATTGCCTACGGGACAGACGCCGGTGGTTATGCCTGGACAGTTAACCAGGCGAAGGAGTTTGCCTATATGGTTCGTTATGGCATGACGCCAATGCAGGCGCTTCAGTCGGCGACAACTGTGGCCGCAGATTTGCTCGAGCGTGCAAACGACTTCGGCGCCGTGGAGGCGGGCAAGTATGCCGACATTATTGCTGTTACGGGAAACCCCCTAACCGACATTACTGAACTGGAGCGAGTCAAGTTTGTAATGAAAAGTGGTGAGGTATACCGCAATGAGATTGGAAGATAGAGAATCTGAACCCGGGACTTGCTGGGAGAGGAAATGACACTACTCGACATACTACTGCTACTTTTGGTGGCGGGCATTTGCGGTTCGCTGGGGCAGGCAATTAGCGGCTATTCTCGCGGGGGTTGCCTGGTTTCGATTGCACTTGGGTTTGTGGGCGCGGTGTTTGGAATGTGGTTGGCGCGGAAGATGGGTTTGCCTGAACTCTTTTCTGTGCAAATCGGCACCACAAGTTTTCCCATCATCTGGTCCATCATTGGGTCGGCACTTTTTGTCGCTGTGATCACGCTAATAACCCGGTCGCGCCCCTGACTGGAAATGGCAAACCTCTCGGGTGAGGAAGGAAAGCCTCTAAGGAAGGGGCATTAGGCTGGGAATCTCTTCAGGTAAGGAAGGGGGCAAGGCAGGCTACTGGAAAGGAAGGAAGTTACTCTCAGTCTGCCGCCGCCCCCGCTACTTTCAAAGCCAGTCATCATTGAATTACTCAGCTATACCTTAAGAAAATAGCCCTTCACTGCAAGCCAGATAAAATGATACAGCTGAGATTGAATTGACTGGTTACTTCAATGTGGACTGGCATTGAATATTGAGCGGGGGCGGCGGCCGACTGGGAGCTGAGTCTTTCCTACCCTGAAGCCCGCCTTGCCCCCTCCCTAACCTGAGAGGTGTTCTCTATGCTCTTCCGCCAAGGCGGTCCCCAAATGATTTGGGGCGGTTGCGTCTGAGTACCACCAGCAGTTGAAGATATTAGTACTCAATCCAGGCGGGCGTCGCGCACCTGTTGCTCTTGTTGCCGCCGAAAATTGTGCAGCTTCTCCCGAAGGTCTGGGCGCTTATTCGACAAAATAGCGACGGCAAGTAGGGCGGCGTTAGTCGCGCCAGGCTTTCCGATAGCCAGTGTGCCCACCGGGATTCCGGCCGGCATTTGCACGGTCGAAAGCAGTGAGTCTAGACCATTCAATGATTCGCTCTTCATGGGCACACCCAGCACAGGGATTAAGGTATGCGCTGCGAGTATGCCGGCAAGGTGAGCAGCTCCACCTGCAGCGGCGATTATGACTTCAACCCCGCGAGCTTCGGCGCCCTCGGCAAACTCAGCCGCGAGTTGCGGCGTGCGGTGAGCTGAGATAACCCGGCACTCATGCGGTACACCAAAACGCGTCAGTGTCTCGTCAGCATGGCGCATTGTCTCCCAATCCGATTTGCTGCCCATTACCACCGCGACCTGCACTGGAGATTGAGATCTTCTGGAGGAGGGAGAAACAGCACGGCCGGAAGAAGAAGAGTTGCCTTGAGCTCTTCCTGCTTTCCGGCCGCCTTTTTGCCTGGACGGTCTCGTAGCCATATTTGCGTTGCGTTCTATTCTCCCTGATCCAGCGAATATCCACGCTCGCCATCAAAGTTGTACAGATTCTCCGTCTTAATAAAGTCGAAGCCGGCGTCGGTGAATCTCTTGAGCAAAGAGACAATTTGCGGATGAGAAACCTTGCCGCCGTCGCTTTCGGCACGGAAGCGGCACCGCCAGTGGTCAGAGCAGAAGGTTTCCGCGTGACCGCCAGGCCAAACCTTGACGCCGCGATTGCTCATCGTGGTCAACTTGATTCCGTCGCCACTGAGCCCACTCAGGGAATTTCCCAGATCGTTGGCCGTGCCTTTGGTCCAATCCAGGAATACGTCAACCCCGACCAGGTCTTTTTGCGAGCGTGGGTGCTCTGGCCGGGACACCTGTGCCCACGGTGTTGCAGCTTCAGACGCCTTGTATTTTGCCGGCTTCAATGTGTTCGGCACTTGACCCATGCGGGCGACAACCGCTTCGGCGAATTGCCTTGTGCCGACCCTGTGTTTGCTCTTGCCTTCTTCGTAGATGTCGTAGGTATGAACTCCGTCTTCGATTGTCTTGAGCCACGCATTGTGAACTCGCTCCGCGGCCTTGCCTTCTCCGATGTGGACCAGCATCATAACCGCACCCAGTAGGAGACCGGATGGATTAGCGAGGTTCTGTCCCGCACGCCGCGGTGCCGAACCATGAATTGCCTCAAACATTGCCACGTGCTCGCCAATATTTGCCGAACCCGCCAGCCCGACAGAGCCCGCAATCTGGGCAGCTACGTCAGACAATACGTCACCATACAGATTCGGCATGACAAGTACGTCGAAGGTCTCAGGCGTATCAGCAAGTTTTGCCGCGCCAATATCTACAATCCAGTGCTCGTTTTCAATGTCAGAAAATTCCGCAGCAACTTCGTTAAAAACTTTATGGAAGAGGCCGTCGGTCAACTTCATGATGTTGTCTTTTGTGAAGCAGGTGACCTTTTTGCGATTGTTGCGGCGTGCATACTCAAATGCATACCGCACGATTCTTTCCGAGCCCGGGCGCGAGATCAGTTTTAGACATTGAGCTACCTGGTCGGTTTGCCGGTGTTCGATTCCTGCATAAAGGTCTTCTTCGTTTTCGCGCACTATTACCACGTCCATTTTCGGATGTTTCGTGTCCACGAATGGGTAATATGAGACACAGGGACGGACGTTGGCGAAAAGGCCAAGCGCCTTGCGGACCGTCACATTCAGGCTCTTGTAGCCACCGCCCTGTGGAGTGGTAATGGGAGCTTTAAGAAAAACCTTGGTCCGGCGCAGTGAGTCCCACGCGCTAGGCTCAATGCCGGAAGAGTTCCCCGCAAGGTAAACCTTTTCTCCAATGTCGATAGTTTCAATTTCGAGTTGCGCCCCCGATGCTTTAAGGATATCGAGCGTTGCTGCCATGATCTCGGGACCAATGCCATCGCCGTGCGCCACTGTGATAGGAACAGGGTTGCTCATAATTCCTCTTGCCTTTCTCGTTCGGTTTGAATAAGTGAGATAAGACAATATATTCCAAGCAGCCTGACCCAGGCAACGTGAGCTCTCCGGGGGCGTGTCGCAATTCAAGTGTTGTAACGCAAACTGTTAGCTTGCGCGCAAGTTAACAGCTTGCGTTACATGGGCGTAGGGCGCTACCTGTCTGGACGCGCCCTTGATCCTCAGAGTGGGCCCAATTAGGATAAATAGTTTATCATCGCCTATCGCAATCAGAGGTGAACCAAGCTGTGTGGAAAGCATTCATGCACCGGCGTGAGCGCGCCTGTCACGCCCGCGACAATAATCGGATTGTGCGTCCGTTTGAGTGGGGATTGGAATTTATCGCCGAGCAAGTTAATGGCGACGACCCACGTGACGTACTGCGCCGGCATACGTCACAGGCAATCGACAATAGCGAGACTTTCTATGCTTTACCGGAAATCAGGGACTTCAATTTGGAGGGGGACCAACTCACCTGGACCAGCGCCATTAAGACAGCACATCCGGAGAACAACATTGCGCGAGGTCGCTTCTTTCCGGTCAGAAATAAACCGGGTTCACCGCGGCGGGCTGCAGTTGTGCTGCCTCAATGGAACGCTCAGCCCAACAGTCATGTCGAGGCGTGCAGGATTTTTAATCTTATCGGTGTTTCTGCATTACGATTGACATTGCCCTATCACGAGCAACGACGTCTGGCTGGTTTGGAACGGGCTGATTACCTGGTCAGCTCGAATATTGGTAAGACCATTCAGTCCTTGCGTCAGGCGGTTGTGGACACGCGCGCAGCCGTGAGATGGCTGAAGCAGGCTGGTTATGAGCGTATCGGCATACTCGGTACGAGTATAGGTTCGTGCACTGCTTTTCTGGCCTTTGCCCATGAGCCAGGGATCGACATCGGCGTTTTTAATCACGTCTCTGGCTACGTTGCCGACGTCGTGTGGCAAGGCCTGTCCACTCAGCACGTTCGCGAGGGGTTCGCCGATCATGTGACATTGGAGGAACTGCGCCATTACTGGAGGCCAATTAGCCCAGTGCCTTTTATCGGGCGCGTGGCTGAGATGAGTCAGCGGCCGATGCGCTTTATTGCCGCGCGCTACGATCTGACTTTCCCGGTGGATCTTTCACAACAGGTCATCCGGGAAGTTCAACGTCATGATCTTCAGCTCGATGTCGTCTGGTTGCCATGTGGACACTACACGACTGCGGAAATGCCGTGGAAAGCGATCGATGCGTGGAAAATTGCCAGCTTTTTCCGCAAGCATTTGTAGAGAAGGCGAGGACCGAAAGTGCCCGGCGACATCGTAGATCGCATTCTCGCTCAACTCGATCATTCAAAAACCCGCTTCGATGCAGTTGGCGCGAAACGAACCGAGACTGTGCTCGAGCTTGCGACGCGGTTGAAGTTCACCAGGGCCGAGGCATTAATCAAGTTTCACGAGACTCTCCTTTTTCTGCGCGCATATCCTCAGAGCGCGCGTGTTGCCCGCATTTCTGAATCATTGCTGCAACTCTTTCGCGCGCGTGTTCAGATTCTGCAGGAATCGGGAACAGACTTTTCGCCGTTCGATAATGTAGAGGTATCGGGGATTGCCGGAACTTCGGTCACCGATACGTTTAGTTACTTCATAGTTTGCTGGCTGCTGCGCCGTCACCCGAGACAAATAGAGTTTGACTGGGAATGGTTTGAAGAACCGAATCGCCTGGGCGCCTCCTGGCCACGGTTCATGCCACTACTCGAAGAAGATGCGCAAGTTGAAGCAAACGTGCCCTACAGAGATTGGTTGCGCGCGGCGCGAAACGGCGAACGAGAATTGCCTTGGCTGATCAATCGCTTTCAAAGTATGGGCGCCACAATAGAGCAGCAGGCGGAACGCTATGAGGGCTTACGACTCTACGTGCGCTGGAAGCCCGGATACAGTGCAACCCGCACCGGTATGCGCCTACCAGTTCGTAAACTCTTCTATCACAAGGCGCCACTGATTCAGCGCCGGGATGTTCAGTTTCGCGAGGAGCTGCAAAAGTCTCCACCAAAGTTGGCGCAGCTTGATGCAAAACAGAGCAGGCGCATTCTCGATATGGCCCGCGAAACCTCCACAATTCGTTATCGCGAGCTTTATGGCTTCACGCATGGTGACCCGAAACATGTGTCACGTGTGAGCATAGGCCGCGGGGTCGACATTTTTGTGATTGGGGTGCCGGCGGACAGGCGGCTGCCACTGCGTGCGTATCATGCTGCCCTGATTTTTAAGAACGGAGTCCCCGTTGGTTACTTCGAGGGACTGTCGCTTTTCGAGCGCATGGAAAGTGGTTTCAACCTCTACTACAGCTTTCGCGAGGGAGAGACCGCCTGGATATATGCGCGTACTCTGAACATTTTTCATCACTTGCTCGGGGTTACCGCGTTTTCAATTGATCCATATCAGATTGGGTACGAAAACGAAGAGGGCATTGAATCAGGAGCCTTCTGGTTTTACCGGAAGCTGGGATTTCGACCGACGCGACCTGGCTTGCTAAAGCTGGCAGTCAGTGAAGAGAAGAAGATTTCGCAACGCCCCTCGTATCGCACCTCGGCAAGGATACTCCGCAAGTTGGCGGAAGGTCCGATGATATTTGAGTTAGACCAGGTCCGGACTGGCGAATGGGACCGATTTCAGCTTAGGGAGATTGGTTTTGCGGTTCAGCGACTCATGGCCAGCCGCTTTAAAGGAGATGCCGGCAGGATGCGCAACGATTCGGTGATGGCGATTGCGCGCATGCTTACTCTCCCCACGAGTTCCTTACCTGAATACAAGTCTCGAATATTGAGCGATTTTGCTGTGGTGCTGGCGCTCATCCCCGGCCTCGACGGATGGAATGATAGTGAAAAGACGATGCTGTCAGAGGTCATCCGGGCAAAAGGTGGCGTTGACGAGGTTCGGTACTTGAAGTTGATGCAGCGACATGCGCGCTTGCGTCAGGAGATAATTCGACTGGGTTCTAAATAGATTCGATCGATAGCGCGGTTTCAAGGCCTGGCTCTTCAGTTTCAGGCTTGCAGGGCCTAATCCCACCAACTGTGCGGTTGGTGGGATTTTAACCTTTCAGGGGCTGTTCTTTTTGTAGGCCGGATATGAACCAGATCCCCGTCACCCTGTGGGTTTGAGGTTAATCACTGCCACCAATTCAGATCTGGCTCAAACACTTCTCCAATTGATGCTCCAGAATCTTATTTTCGGAAAAGTTCTCCAGTTTCGAAAAATACGCCGCACTGCGATCGAGGGCATCGCGCGGCACCAGACCCACTATTTCCGCACCAGAAACCTCTACTCCGAGCGTATTAGCTGCTTTAACGACCGCCTCATACCCCTCTTTCATCCCGGAAACCTTGTAGTTCAAGAGGTTCATCGATACCTGCACGAGGCCTCTTGAAGCGAGATTGAAGCCCAGTGCCTTCACAAAAGGAAGACCGCCGTTTCGCGCCCTTACCACTCGCGCAACCTGCCGGGCAATGCTCAGGTCGTTTGTGCGGAGATTGACGTTGAACGCAATGAGTAGCGGTCGTGCGCCGACCGCAATTGCACCTGCGGTTTCGTGAACCCGAAGTGGGCCAAAATCGGGAGCACGGTCTGGCGCGACAGCGATCTGTTCTCGCAGCAGCTCGAGCGCGCCGCGGCGCACATCTTCCAGATTTACGCGGTCAGACCTGAGTGCTGCCCTTTCGTAGAAGTAGACGGGTATCGAGAGTTCTTTGGCGATACGCCGGCCGGCCTGTCGCGCCAGCAGCGAACAATCCTCAATCGTCACTCCCTCGATAGGCACGAAGGGCAGTACATCAGTGGCTCCGAGACGAGGATGCTCGCCCTGGTGAGTGCGCATGTCTATCAGTTCGGCCGCCCTCGCGGTAACCCGTACCGCGGCTTCAACCACATGCTCCGGCGTGGCCACAAAAGTGATCACCGAACGGTTGTGGTCTGGGTCGATGTGCATGTCGAGGACACACGCCCCTTCAGTGCCGGCGATCTCGCCTGCCAAATTCTGAATAACGTCCCTCTTGCGGCCTTCGCTAAAGTTTGGTACACACTCGACGATGCGTTTCAATGCCTAAGTCTCCGGAGAAGGCTCTGTCTCGGCTTTTCCAGCAACGATTCTAAGGCGAAAGCTGCAAATCCAAAATTTTTCCGGCACTATCATGGCTTCAGATCGCTTCATCAAAGAGCGCAAAACCAGTTGGCAAAGATTAGAAGAGCTTCTGGAGCGGTTAAACAAAACCTCACTGCGGCGTCTGAATCGCCATGAAGTGCGCGAATTGGGGAGGATATACCGTCGCACGGCCTCAGACCTGGCCATTGCCCGCGCCGAATCTCGCGATCCGCGTCTGATTAACTATCTGAACAGCCTCTTAATTCGCGCCCACGGCCGAATCTATCGGGCCGACCCACACGGTGGTGCCGGATTACGGAGGTTTTTCGCTCGCGAGTTTCCTCGCACGTTTCGTCTCACCTGGCGTTACACAGCAGTCGCTTTCATGGTCTTCTTTGTTTTTGGTCTCATCGGTTTTTTGGCCACCCGCTATGATCCGGAGTTTTCTGAACTGGTGGGCGTGCCCCCTGCCTTTCGCGAACTCTATATCGAAACGAAGACTCATTGGTGGGAGGATCTAAATCAGGCCAACCAGATAGGCGCCAGCCGGATCTTCACCAACAACATCCAGGTGACAATCTATACATTTGCTTTCGGCGCGATCTTTGGAGTCGGCACCCTCTACTATCTGGCTTTTAATGGAGCAGTGATCGCCGCAATACTGGCCCTCACTTATCGCGCTGGTTTTGGCAACGATCTCGTCATGTTCATGGTGGGTCATGGAGTAATAGAACTGTCCTGTATTTTCATTGCTGGTGGGGGCGGCTTGTTGATTGGTAGCGCACTGGTAATGCCAGGGGACCTCTCTCGGGCAGATGCTCTTAAGATCCGTGGCAAACACGCTGTTCGTCTGATGATGGGAATAGCGCCGCTGCTGGTGATTGCCGGGGTCATTGAAGGCTTCATCTCGCCCGCGCCAATCGATCCGCGAATCAAATTGAGCATAGCGGCAGTGACTGGAGTGGCCCTCTATTCTTATCTGCTGCTGGCCGGAAGGGACGACGAGTAGCCGTTGACCAGCCTGAAGGGGGTCATTCAGTTCTCAGCACACGACTGCGGCAACCATCAGTATCAACCTCCAGGCGCCGGATAGAAGTCTTGATGCCATGCTGCTGGAAACAGTTGGCAATCGTCTGGCTGATGGATTCAGAGTGGTCCTCGACAATCGCCAACACACTCGGTCCGGCACCGCTCAACGCCAGCCCAATCAGGCCCGGCATCTTTGGTAAGGATAGCGCCTCGGCAAGGCCGGGAACTAGCGACTGCCGTCTTTGCTGATGTAATCGGTCGCGGGTTGCCTCCCATACAAGGTCGAATCGCCGCTCCGATAAGGCGGCATTAAATAACGCACTCCGTTGCAGGTTGTAAACAGCATCTGTATGGTTCACAACCCTCGGCAAGGCGGCACGAGCCAGCCTTGTTTCAACTCGAGTGTCGGGAGAAACAACTACAATCTTCAGTTCTGGTGGCCACGAGCGTTTTACGGCAATGACGTTTCCCAGTGGTCCAACACAGGTTACGACAAACCCACCGAGCAAAGCCGCTGCTACATTGTCGGGGTGGCCCTCAAATTCGGTTGCGTATTGCAACAGCCGGTTTTCTGGAATCTGCTTGTTGGTTAGTAGCGTAAATAATTTTATACCGCCAACAATCGCCGCCGCGCTGCCACCAAGACCGCGACTAATAGGAATCTCATTGTGTGCAGCGAGGTAGACTGATGGTAATTGTTCGCCCTCCCGATTAGCGACGTACTTCATCGCGCGAAAGATAAGGTTCTCTGATGTGCGCGGGAGCTTGGCGTTTTCTTTTGGTCCGATCGTGCGCACACGACAGGAGACTCGAGAGCGGGCGATTCTTGTTGCACGAATCGTTAGGTAAAGCTGGAAGGCTAGTCCAAAACAATCGAAACCGGGACCAAGATTGGAGGTGGAGGCAGGCACACGAACTTCTACCGCACGAGCACCCACCCGGGTCTCGCCGGCAGGTTCTGTTGCAATTGCCATGATATCGCCTCTGGCTTTAGGGAAGCTGTCGTTTCTGTTGTTCGCGCTCGAGTGCCTTGAGAATCGCGTCCCTGGTCGCTTCGACCGCAATTGGATGGTTGCTGAACGAACCGGTCATTAGCTCTGACCCAGCGGAGCTGCCTCTCTTCTGATGATAACCGATCACGTACTCCGTGTCTTTTAAAAGATGTCCGGTAAGAACGGCGACAACCTTCTCGTCCTTACGAATGATTCTTTCGGTTACAAGCCGTTTAATTCCCGCCAGTGTCGTCGCGGAGGCCGGCTCGCAACCTATTCCGTCACGCCCGATGATGGCCTTAGCGTCTGCAATCTCCTGCTCCGTCACCGCCAATGCCCGGCCGTTGGTCCATTCGATGGCGCGTAAGGCTTTTTTCCATGAGACGGGCGCGCCTATCTTAATGGCGGTGGCGCGGGTTGTTGGCTGCTCGACGGGAGAGAACTTTCTCACGGCATCCTTCACAGGTCTGTATTGTCCGCGAGAACTGAAAAGATGGGCAAAGGGCGCAGCTCCCTCGGCTTGAATGATATTGATTTGTGGCAATGAATCGATGACTTGCAGATCAAACAATTCCTTAAACCCCTTGCCCAATGCTGAGCTGTTTCCCAAATTACCTCCAGGCACGACCACCTGGTCAGGGACCTTCCAGTCCAGTTGTTGCATCAGTTCGGCCACGACGGTTTTCTGACCCTCAATGCGAAAAGGATTGATCGAATTTGCCAGGTAGACACCATTATCCTCTGCAAGCTGGCGAATCACCCGCATCGCCACGTCGAAATTTCCGAGAATCTCGAGCACCATGCCGCCATAATCGAGCGCCTGGGCTAGTTTTGCATGACTCACCTGTCCTTGCGGGACCAGGATGGCGCAGGGGATCTCTGCTCGCGCGGCATAGGCAGCCAGGCTGGCGGCAGTGTTGCCTGTGCTCGCGCAAGCCACCAGGCGCGCGCTCAGCAACCGGGCTTGCGTAATCGCGGTCGTCATGCCTGTGTCTTTGAAGGAACCGGTAGGATTGCATCCCTGGTGTTTCAGTAGTAGCGATTGCAGTCCGCAATATCTGGCTGAGCGCGGCGCGGCGTATAAGGGAGTGTTCCCCTCTGCCATTGAAACAACAGGCACCGAATCCGCAAACGGCAGCAACTCCCGGTGGCGCCAAACTCCGCTGCTATCTCTTGCCCCAGCAGATGAACGCCGCTCGTTCCAGATCTTTTTCAGCACCGTCGCATTGAAAGCCTTGTCGAAGCAGTATTCAATATCGAGTAGTCCGCCACAGGCAGCACAGACGTAAATTGGCTCATTCAGAGGGTAGGTGGCGTTGCAGTCGGGTTCGATGCAACGTTGGAGAGCTTGAACAGACACTTGTTTTTTCTGCGGGTCTAGAGATTCATGCACATGCCCTTTGCATGGTAACGCTGGGGTCGCAAGCGTCAGTAGCTAACACGTTTTGCTATCGCCACTCATTGCATCTTCAGCTGCTCAATGTTGGCGCAAGGAGAGGTAAAGAGGCAAGTGTCAGGTGGCAGCTTTAGACTCCGGAGTGTTTGAAAAATTTTGGGCATAGCCACGTTTGACTGGTACGTCCTCAAACCTTATGCTCGATGCGTCTCCGTCAGGTATTCGGTTCCCTTAGTTTCCGCAACCCCTATGACTTCGCGGATTAAAGAAATTACAGTTTTACTCAGGCCTCGCATCGAGGCAATCAGCAGCCAACCCAGACGAGCTTTCGTTTACCAGGTCGTTGTGCGCCTTTGGAGCAATCTCCCCGCGTGGGCGTGGTTCACACGGCAACTGTTGCCACCCGTTTCGATGACCAAGCGAACTAGTCTGTCGCCGATGAATTGAGAGAGGTATCTACTCTGACTCCTGAACGCTGGAAAAAGGTAGAAGAAGTCTTCGAATCGGTGCTTGAAAGGCCGCCTTCGGAGCGCGCCGCCTTTCTGGAGTCGGTTTGCCAGGATGATCTATCCCTGCGCAATCAGGTTGAAACTCTCCTGCAGTCGTTGCAGCAAGCAGGAAGCACCATCGATTCTCCGGCATTTGGCGCTGTAGTTCCCGAAACAGTGGTTGAGGCGCCATTCATGATTGGCAAGCGCCTGGGGGCTTATCGCATCGAGCAGGAAGTTGGCCGTGGTGGTATGGGTTCGGTATATCTGGCGGTCCGTGCAGATGATGAATTTCACAAACGCGTGGCGATCAAGTTGATCAAGCGCGGTATGGATACGGATTTCATAATTCGGCGTTTCCGCAACGAGCGGCAGATCCTTGCCAGTCTGGATCATCCGCATATTGCCCGGTTGCTGGATGGTGGCACGACAGAAGACGGTCTTCCCTATTTTGTGATGGAATACGTTGAAGGCCAGCCGGTCTACCATTACAGCGACACTCAGAGATTATCAATCACCAACCGCCTCCGGTTGTTCCGCGATGTTTGTTCAGCGGTGCAATATGCTCACCAAAACCTGGTAATTCACCGTGATTTGAAGCCCAGCAATGTGATGGTAACGCCGGAAGGCGTGCCCAAACTGCTGGATTTTGGGATTGCCAAACTTCTGAATCCCGAGATGGCCACGCATACGCTCGATCCCACTACTGCTGCCATTAGGCTGATGACCCCCGAATATGCCAGCCCTGAGCAGGTGCGTGGCGAAGGCGTGACCGTTGCCAGCGACGTTTACAGTCTGGGCGTGATGCTGTACGAGCTGTTAACGGATCACCGTCCCTACAGACTCTGGAATCACTCGCCATTGGAGTTAGCACGGGTAATCTGCGAAGAAGAGCCCGAGCTTCCGAGTGTGGCGGTAAATCTGATTGAAGTCATTCCCACCCGGGATGGAGAACCCATCGAAGTCACACCGGAAACAGTGAGCGTCGCGCGCAGCACAACTCCCGACCAGCTTCGGCGTGAGTTGTCGGGGAGTCTCGACAATATCGTCCTGAAGGCGATGCATAAGGACCCTGCCCAACGCTACCCTTCGGTTGAGGAGTTTTCAGAGGACATTCGCCGCTACCTCGAAGGACATCCTGTTTCTGCCCCGTCTTACTTTTCTACGAAATCGGAATTGGAGACCGCTGAGCTGGCTTCGACATCACGGTCAATAGCAGTACTGCCGTTTCAGGTGCTGCGCAAGGAAGAAAAGAGCGATGAGTTTCTGGGAATGGGAATGGCCGACGCCATCATTACCAAGCTCAGCAATATTCAGCGGATTGTAGTTCGTCCTACAAGCTCAGTAGTCAAATACTTCGATGGTACACATAACATTCTCGCAGCAGGACATGAACTGAACGTTGGCTATGTACTCGACGGTCGAATTCAGCGTGCCGGCGATCGCATTCGTGTAACTGTTCAGTTGGTTAGAATTCACGACGGAGCGCCGCTCTGGGCCACCAAGCTTGATGAAAACTTTACTGATATCTTCGCAGTTGAAGATTCCATTTCGCAGCAAGTGGCCGATGCTCTCGTACCCCGGCTAACGGGGGAAGAACGGCAGTTGCTGCTGCGGCACGAAACGGAGAAAGCGGACGCCTATCAGGCCTTTCTTAAGGGTAGGTTTTTCTGGAATCGATTTACTCCTGAGGATTTTGCGAGGGCCGTGGAACAGTTTCGCGAAGCGATTCGTCTTGATCCTAATTACGCGCAAGCCTACGTGGGGGTTGCAGACTATTACAACTGGGCTGCCATCTTCGGCCTCGACAATCCTACCGAATGTTTTTCACAGTCAAAAGCCGCGGCCATCAGGGCCCTGGAGTTGGATGAACAGTTAGCTGAAGCACACGCGGCCCTGGCATTCACCAATCTCTGTTACGACTGGGACTGGGAAGCCTCTGAGCACAGGTTTAGACGTTCGCTGGAACTGAACCCAAACTATGGCAACGCGCATCAGTGGTACTCCAACCTGCTAGCCGCCCAGGGTCGCTTTGCCGAAGCGATTGCTGAGATCAAGCGTGCTCAGGAGATTAATCCGCTTTCGCTCATGGATCGCTCTATCGCGGGCTGGACCTACTATCACGGACGCCGCTATCAACTCGCTGAGAATGAACTCCTTGCCATTCTGGAAATTGATCGCAACTTCAGCAACAGTCACCTGATGCTTGGTCTCGTGTATGAGCGACTCGGTCGTTACCAGGAATCGATCACCGAATTGAATTGCGCTCTGGAGTTGATGGCCGGCTCAGTCGTGCCTCTCTGGGCGCTCGGCTATACGTTGGCGGTTAGTGGGAAACCAGCAGAAGCACTCGACGTTATCCAGCGACTGAAGGAGCGGCGCAAGCAGCAGTACGTCTCGCCTTATTTCATTGCTTTGGTGTATGTCGCGTTGGGAGATCGGGATGCGGCATTTGAATGGTTAGAGCAGGCCTACCAGAGTCGCGATGAATGGCTGATTTGGTTGGGAGTAGAACCGAAGCTCGATCCAATTCGCTCTGATCCGCGCTTCCAGGAACTCCTCAGGCGAGTAGGATTGAAGGGAGATGAGGCAGCAAAAGCGATATCTTCCTCGGGCGACTACGGAAGGGATGTGCGCAGCGGCAAGGTGACGGGTGAGAACCAACGCGCCTCAACAGCTGAACTCTTCCCAGGTGCGGTTTCGCTTTCGAGCGGTCCAGTCGGAGTTGGTAGAGGGCGCTGGTGGAAACGCACTCCTCTGCTGGTGGTAGTAGCCACTCTCGTCGTTTTGCTGGCTGCAATTGGCGGCTATCGCTTGTTGCGAACTCCTGTCACTCACTTCAGGACAACGAGGACTGACAGACTGACGGCGAGCGGCAATGTCATTGCGGCGGCTATCTCGCGCGATGGCCGACACGCGGCCTTCGTGATAGACGAAGCAGGGAAGCAGGGGGTTTGGGTCCGTCAAATGGCAGTTGGAAACAGTATCCGTATTGTGCCGCCGGCCGATACTGATTATCGTGGCCTGACGTTTTCGCCAGACGGCGCCTACATTTACTACGTCGTGCCCGGCAAGGATTCCGGCCCAGGCGAGCTCTATCAGGTGCCTGCGTTTGGCGGTTCAGTCAAACAGGTGGGGCGTGCGGTCGACAGCGGGATTAGCTTTTCGCCTGACGGAAAAAAGTTTGCTTTTATCCGTAGCAATGCGGCCGCGGGTGAAGATTGGCTAGTGATCACCAACGCCGACGGAAGGGGGGAACAGCAAATTGCAGTACGAAAATTTCCTGAACACTTACCGACGTTTGCCGCGCCTGCCTGGTCTCCTGATGGCGAGCGGCTTCTTTGTGTGGTCCAAACCGGTGACAATAGCGGCGTTTTCATGAAGCCAGTCGAGGTAAGGCTGTCGGACCGAGCGGAAAATGCACTGGGAGACCGGCGCTGGCTGGAGATTCGAGAGGTCGCGTGGATTGCGGATGGGAGTGGTGTGGTAATGACGGCTCAGGACGACACCTCCGGCTTCTTGCACGTCTGGTATATGAACTACCCAGCGGGTCAGTTACGCCGGATCACGAGCGATGTTAGCGATTACCGTGGAGTCAGCATTCCAGCGAGTTCGGATTCAATCTTAACAATCCAGCGACAGACCATCACTAACATTTTCATTGCGCCGAAGGGTGACCCAGGCAAGCCGCGACAAGTAAGCTCCGGCGCCGGCAGATTTTTTGATCTCTCCTGGACTCCGGACGGCAAGCTCCTCTATGCCTCAGACGCGAGTGGGGGCGCAGACCTCTGGGAGATGGAGACGGATGGCACGGGCCAGAATCAGCTCACAGCGGGCGCCGGAAGAAACTACGCCCCAGTGAGTTCGCCCGACGGGCGCTACATTTTCTTTCACTCAAATCGCTCCGGCTCGTGGCAGATCTGGCGCATGGACCGCGATGGTAGCAATTCTGTGCAGATGACTACAGACAAAGAGGAGAGTAACTGGCCGGAAGTTTCTCCTGACGGCAAATGGCTGGTCTATCAACACACCACTGCAGGCGCCCCTGCCATTTGGAAAATGCCCATAATGGGCGGCGCGGCAAAACCGCTAATTTCAGCATTCTCCACGCGAGCGGCCTTTTCTCCAGATGGAAAGCAGATGGCGTTTTGGCATAAAGAGAACGTGCCTAACGCGCCCTGGCGAATCGCTATCACCCTGAGTGAGGGTGGGGCGCCCACGAAGCTGCTTGATGTTCCGCAAAGTCCAGCTACTGCCAATAGCGTCATCCAGTGGACCCCAGACGGGCGCAATATTCTTTTTGTTGATTTTCGGGCTGGTGTTACAAATCTGATGATGACGTCAGTGGATACTGGCCAGTTACAGCCGTTTACGAAGTATTCAAAAGAGATTTTCTACTCCTTCGATTTTTCGCGTGACGGTCGCATGGTACTTTCACGCGGCTTCTGGACCAATGATGCCGTGCTTATCAGAGAAGTGAGGTAACGGTCTTAGAGCCAATTCATTTGATTTGACATCTGACATTTGACATTTGGCATTTGACATTGCTTTTGGAAGTTTGCAGTTGTTGCTCCAGGCCAATATTATTATCTGAGCCATAGTTAAGCCTCTCAGATCAATGTCAATGTAAAATGCCAAATGTCAAATGTGAAATGTCAAATGAAACCTTTCCACCACTATAGTTCCCATCACAAACCCTTCAGAGCATTCTTCCATCGTTGCCATGCTTCGTCGCGCGCTCGCTTGTTAGCCTTGTATGAAGTTAGCGTGCTCTCAGTCGCATCCGCGCCTTTCGGTTCAGGCGCATCTCCGGCCCGCATAAAGCCGTGCCCGGCGCCTTCGTAGGTCACCGGCTCATAGGTTTTGCTCAGCTCCTTCATTAGTTCCGTAGTCTTCGGAAGAGTTGCGTTGATCCGCGCATCATTGCCGGCATAAAAGCCGTAAACAGGGGCTTTGATTCTGGCCAACGCCTCCTTCTGCTCGGGAGCTGAACCATAGAAGACGAAGGCCGCTTTCAGGTTTGGATTATTGGTCGCATAACGAAAAGTCTGGCTTCCACCCCAGCAGAAGCCCGTGACAGTGACCTTCCCATTTGCTGCCGGCAGTTGTGCGACGTAATCGGCCGCCGCATTCAGGTCAGCAGTAATCTGGTCCGGCGGCAGATCACGTATGGCCTGACCAAGTGCATTCCGGTCGGTGAAACTGCTGCTGCCACCACCGTTTGGCCCCACACCCGATAGCAGATCCGGAGCAATGGCAATATAGCCGGCAGCAGCGAGCTGATCGGTAAGACTCTGCACCCAATCGGTCATGCCGAAGATCTCGTGAATGACTACCACCGCAGTCGCCTTGTTCTTAGTCTCCGGATACACGAGAAAGGCACTGACTTCGCGATTTCCATGCTTAAGCTTGATCCATTCCTGATGGCGTGGCGATTTTGCTACCTGCTCTTTGGCCCAATCCTGTGTTTCCGGAGTCGTGGCGCTTGAGGCACTCTTCCGGTTGTGTAGGTGAGCTCCCGCATCAACATTCATGTCTTGCGCCGACGAACAACAGACGAATATGAGCAGATTAAGAAGGGACAGGAAAGCAATTACCGAGGTTCTCCTCATTGAAGCCTCCGCACGAAATGCTTGAATTAGAAGACGAGTTTAACAAACTGCGCTGTAGGTGAGGGGGATCCACCCACGTGTCGCTACTTCTTGTTACGAGGATCGTCCGCAGCGTTAACGTAATTAATCTCGAAGGGACCGATGCCGTAGATCTGGATAATGGTCTCCCCTTTCGCCATCGCAAAATGCCTCATGCCCTTGGGCATTAGACCGTATGATCCGGCAGGCATTTCTCGGGCGGCAGTTTGATCAAACTTCTCGCCCAGGCCCAGCATCATGGTTCCCTGAAGAACGAGCACATTCTCATCGGTAGGATGCCAGTGTGGCGCAATCGTGTAACCGTCAGGAAATTTGGCGCGCATTGAGAACGGCAGTCCGGCTTTTGAGGGATCGCCTTGTAATACGGCTATTTCGGCGCCCGCTGGCAAGCCTGGAGGGGCGGGACCCCAGGCAAGTGCATCCGGAGTGACTAATACGTGATTGGCGCTGCCGCCGGCGACCGTTTTATCGGCATGTTTCTTGTCCTGGACATAGGCCCAGGTCGTCACCGACAGGAGGACGAGAGCGACAAGACTCAGAACGAATTTGCTCATAGCTTTTACTCCTTTTACTGAAATTGTATGTGCTGTAATTTCGGTGTGCGGACCTTTTATGACTAATCTGGTCTCAAGTCAATACATGACTAGAGAAAACGTAAACGGCAATGAGAAGCGTTCAGCTGCTCACAGCTTAGAATGCGCGATTATTAACCCCCTATGAAGCTCATTGTACGTGCAGGAGTGATGAACCCCGGATCGTTGATGTAGTGTCGCGGTTCCTTCTTCAATACAACATCTTCAATGTAGGTGATGATTCCGGCTCGTGAAGTGCCGCTGCGAATAACGTCGCGCAACGAGTGTTCGACCGTGGAAAAAAGGCACGTCCGCAGCTGGCCGTCCGCGGTTAATCTGATTCGCGAGCAGGCGCCACAGAAAGGCTCGGTCACGGGTGCGATGATGCCAATTTCACCTGGCGCGCCATCCGCAAAACGAAATCGCGAGGCCGTTTCCGATCCTCGAGCTAGGTTCAACGGAATCAGCGGGAAACGCTCATTGATGCGTTCACGAATCTCACGGCCAGAGACTACCTGCTTCCGATTCCATTCGTGTCCTGAATCAAGGGGCATAAATTCGATGAAGCGCATCCCAACATCGTGCTCACGCGCGAAGGCAGCAAAATCAGCAACTTCATCGTCATTGTGGCCGCGCACAATCACTGCGTTTATCTTGATGGGCCTCAATCCCGCTTCCTTAGCGGCGGTAATTCCCTCCAGCACACGCTCGAGTACGTCTACTCCAGTCATCCGCCGAAACACGTCTCGCTTTAGGCTATCCAGGCTAATGGTAATTCGATCCAGTCCGGCCTCCTGTAAACTTCGAGCGCGGCCAGGTAGAAAGTAGCCGTTAGTAGTCAGGGCCAGATCTTCCAGGCCCCGGGCTTTAAGTTTGGCGAGCTTCTGAATGATTGTTTCAATATCCCGGCGCATCATTGGTTCGCCACCCGTGAGCCGAATCTTCTGAATGCCGAGTTCCACGAAGATATCGCAGGCGTACTCGATCTCCTCGTAGGAAAGCATCTGCTCTTTCGGTGCGATGGGTGGCTCGCCGTGCGGCAGGCAGTAAAAGCAGCGAAAATTACAGCGGTCAGTAAGCGAGACGCGCAAGTCGCGAATCGCTCGGTCATAAGAGTCCTGGAGCAGTTTCTTCATTGCCTTCTATTGACTGTTTAATGATACCTGCTGGGTGAGGCAGACACCAAACCGTCAAAATGCGCGGTAGTAGTGGATAAGGGTGTTGCCAGATTTCATTTGACGAATGCGGCCAAGATTAGAAAGAGTGCGCCCCAGAGAACGTAAAGCACACGGTTGACGGTTTCATTAGCCGCGGCTCCTAACCCTACCATTCTTTGACACTCTGCTGTGACACGTGCAAGCGGTTTGCTTAGCAGGATCACCGCTAGGGCCAAACACACAACGAACACCTTAATCGCCATTTTAGTTATTCAAGTGATTGGGCTGTACGGTCTTACATCACACTCCCAGAGTCTGATTCGTCTGGAACACTGAGGGCGGCAGGCCTTTTTGCGTGCCAGGCAGTTTGATTATACGTTTCAATACAAAGTCAAATAAAAGCGGGTTGCAATTGTAGATTTCCTTCAGGGCAGAACGCTCGTCGGTCGTGATGTAACCGAGTTTTACCAGCGGCCGCGTCCGGATCAAAACGTTGATTGCCGGCAGCGGATAGTCGCTGCCATTGACGATTCGTTCATGCAAGTCTTCGCGGTCAAGGATGGTGTTAAGCGGCTTTCCGACGCGATTGAACTGAGTCATTGCAGAGATCTCACCAAAAACAAGTCCCTCGTAGCGCTTCTCATCCATCAGACGCAGGAAGAGTTCGAAATTGTGTCGCTGCTTCTTTTCCGGATCGTCGAGGTCCGGGTTGAACCCCAGTCCTGCACAATGAGCCACTATCACCTTCACCTCGTGCTCAAGCGGCCGCCGGAGTAACAGCGGATTGCCGAGTTGTTGGTCCTCCTCGGCCTCTACCGCTTTTTCTTCACCGCCATGACTCAGCAAGATCAGATCCAGCTCTTTCATTTTCTGATAGAACGGATCGCATTTTTCATCTGCCGGATCGATGCCCATTGCATTCGGGAGCCACTTTACGACGCGCGCGCCGCGGCTTGCCCAGCGTTCCAGTTCAGCAAGAGCATCAGTGCGGTAGGGGCTGACGGAGATGCTAGCAGTGAACAGATCGGGATACTGTTCGGCCACGGCAAAGACATATTCATTGGGCACGTAGAATTCGGTCTTTGCGAGGTTAACCGACCCGTCGCGATTGTAGTGCTTATCAAACGCCAGCAGTCGATGCTTACCTTGCTGCGGCATGTGCTTGATAAGATTTACTAGTCGCTGGACCAACTGCTCGTCTGCGTTTGTAACATCATCGACACCGGCAGCACTAAGATAGACTCTGAATTTAAGGTGATGGAGGGGATGCGTCCACGTGCGCATCTTCGGATGCACAAATGTGCCGGTCGCACTTGTGCCGAGTCCGGCGATGTGTGTGTGATGATCGATGAGCTTGGCAGAATCGATCTCTTGAAAGGCCAGATCGATCAGCCGGTGGGCTCTATCGCTTAATCGCTCGTCCAGTTGTTCCGGTTGATTCTTGAAGGCCCCGCCAATGGAATCTATGACGCACATGTATCAACGCGGAGTTTACCTGTTCCAGGGTCCGAGGTGGGAGTAAAACGCTCGCACCGGAGTGGTTTAGCGCTGTGTGCTCAGACGACCTATAGAAATCGACCAGCGTGAGTCTGCTAATGTTTTGCCGCGGTGCGCCGCCACGTCCATTCTGCCGAAGCGGGGTTGCCGCCTTGGGTGCCTTCGATCCGGGCATGTAGTGAGGCATCTTCGCTAAGCCAATAGATTATGCGGCTGGGAAAGTCGTGACTTGGGTTCTCAAACACGACGCGCCTGCTCTTTTGCTCGATCATCCGGAACGGGGTTGCTGGTCTTCCCTTCGGACTCGCCCAATAAGTAATTCCTTCTGCAGTCGCTTCTATTCTCAAAAACTCGAAAGAAATTGTTTGACCACGCACAACATCACGATGAACGGCGAGCATCGTGTTTCCCTTTGGTGCGAGCCAGAGTTCCTCCATCTCCATGCCATTCTGCACCCCTGTCCAGTGCCCGGCCATCCACGCAAGTGCTGACAGGTCGTTAGCCGCAGCAGTGCAGATACCATCAATAGAGAATAGGAGAAATAGGATCGTTGCGAGGATTAGAGGCTTTAGCATGCATTTTCCTCCTGAGCAGAAACCAAGCTGTCCGCTCGCGTCTTGTCAAAAGTAAGAGACCAGGTCGTTCACTAAGAGACAGGAAAGCAGTAAGAATCGTTTCATGCAAGTTCGTGTGCTTTTGTGGATCCTACTTGATGGTCAAAACTGAATTAGTGTTCCCGTGGCCGTCATCTTCGGTGGCGGGGTTGGCCGGATCAGCCATCCACTCGCCATCAACAACAAACTTGTAGGTGTACTTGCCCGGCTGCAGGTCAACTCGGACAATCCACTCATTGGCTTCATGAGCCAAAAGCAGCTGCGAGCGCTTCCAATTATTGAAGCTTCCCGCAAGCTCCACAATCTGTGCGTTCGGAAAGCCTTTGAGTCGAAATGTCGTATTGCCTTTCAGACTCGCCGGCGGCAACGTCATTTTGCGTCCCAAAAACATCGGGCCCGCCCCGACAAGCTTCAGCGCCGTTACGTCACCCTTGTCGTCCTTTGTAAACGAGACGACCACATCCTCAAACTCTTCGTCAAAAAACTCAATTTCTGATTTCGGCACAAACTTGTGGCGCTGTCCTCCGAAAATCAGCCATAGACCAGCACCTTCTGGCAAAAGATCAACCATATTTGGGCCCTCGCCATCACCGTCTCGGGCGTAGCGGCCGGCATACCTTTCCAATACCGCAGGCGCTAGTTTGATGGCAGTAGGAATTGGAGTGCCGGTCAGGAGTTTACCAACGCGATCCGCAATCCGGCTGGCAATGGGCGGATCGTAGTTTGACATCACTGCAACTGTATAATCGAGCTCCGGGTACATTTGCAGCTCTGAGTTGATGCCCGGAAACCCGCCACCATGTCCAACACGGCGTTGCCCGTTAACCTTTTCCTCTTGAAACCCATAAGCATATCTAGCACTGCTCGACCCTGGAATCTCCACTTTGCCGGTTAACACCATTTCAGTGTACTTCGCGCTTAGTAGTTTGTGATCTTTCAGCGCAAGGGCGAAACGCAATAGGTCCTCGACTGTGGAGTAGCCTCCCCCCGCAGGCCCGCCTCTGAGCACATGCATGAAGATATTGTTTCTGCGCGCGCCGCTGCCGGGGCGAGTGTACCCGATGGCCAGATTTGGTGTTTCGTGATCCAGCTCGTAGGAATCAGAATTGATCATGCCTGCGGGTTTGTAGATGTGCTCACGTATATAATCAAAATAGTTTTCACCGGAAACCTTTTCCACTATTGCGCCAAGCAGCATGAAGCCTGAATTGCTGTAACTCCAGCGTGTGCCTGGCTCGAATTCCAGAGGCTCATCAACGAACAAAGGAAAGTAATCGCGCACCTCTCTGAATTTAGCGCGCGACGAGTTCTGGAACTTATCATTGAAATAACTACCCATGCCCGAAGTATGGGTCAGTAGTTGATGTATGGTCACCTTCTCAGCCACCTGCTTGTTTGGATAATCTGGAAGATGCTTGCCGACAGTATCGTCAAATGACAGCTTCGCTTGCTCAGCAAGCTGAGCGACGGCGACGGCAGTGAACATTTTGTTCATTGAGCCAAGATTGAACTTCGTGTCGATGCGATTTGGAACGTTGTAGCCCTTACTCGCCTGACCATAAGCCTTTTTAACTATTGGCGTTGCGCCGTTGGCTACCAAGACTGTCCCAGAGAATTTGTCGTCCTTCACGAGTTCTTCGAGGAAGGACTCAAGCTCTCGCACCAGTTGCGTATTGGTGATTCGTTTGGGTGTCACTTTAGCCTGTGCCGTGGCAGTTTGGCTGGTTACTACAAGAGCTGAGCACAGAATCAGGATGATGACTGCTGTTCTGGTTGGTTTCATTTTGGATGTCCTCAGATTTGCCGGATACGGGCTGAGTTCTAGTCTTTGCGTCTTGCGAAGCGCCGAACCGGTTTAAGCTGCCCTGCTGACTTTTCCATCAAGACTGAGCGAAAAACGCGAAGAGTGCGAAAAATGCGCTAGTCGCACAGCGCTAGAAGGTTCAGGCTTAGAGCTCAAGTACGCTCCGCAACGCTGGTGCCCCCTCGCATAACAATAAGGTTCAGAGAAAATGTCTGCAGGATCTTCCCAGCTACAACCTGCCGGCCACGAGACCCATAATCTCGTTACCGGTCACACTGACGATTCCCAAGTCATTGAATCGCCCGAGATCGCTGCACGTCAGGCTGAATCCGACAAGCTGCTGGTCGCGCTCGATAGTAAGAATCTTGAAGAACAAGCGCAGGCTCGTCAACTGTTTTTCAAACACGGCCACTTCGATGACGTGAGGCGTACTCTAAGAACAGCGGAATCTTCCGTCCAACGAGCTGCCGCCGCTCGTTCGTTGGGAATCGTTGGCAGCCGCCAGGCAACTGCGCATCTGATTGCCGCTCTTTTTGATACGGCTGTGGATGTTCGTCGTGCAGCTGCAGAGGCACTCTCGCGGATAGGCGATCCCGCAGTCGCTCCCGCACCACTCCGTGCACTGGCAATACTGGACGACTTGGAGCTCACGCTGGACACGGCAGGCAGCCAGGCTAGTTTCAGGCTTCAGCACACGGACTGGCAATGGATGTTGATTACGGCACATACAGTTGGGGCAGTGGCCTTTGCGATCAGCGGTGCGCTCGCTATTCAGTTTCTTGTTCTTCCGTTCTGGTTTGGAGGTCTGTTGGGCCTTACCTTTTATCTGTCGACGTGCCTACTCGATCAATCAGGGAGTGGGGTACTGGCCTTTCTTAGAAAATTGTTTAAGCAATCACCTCTTTGAGTGAATAGAAATAACTGCGCGGTACAACGTGGTCAATCTCTGTGGATCTCCGTCCAAATCGTCTACGTCCACAGCGCCTCCATTCTGAAGCTCGCGACTGTAGAAACGGTCATCTGTAATTAGGGATGTTAAGTCCTAAAATGATGTTTCGCCTTCCAATCCACGCGCCGTCACTTCTGCGGGTAGGGTGGACGATGCCGGAGCCGCCACGATTCTCAAGCTTGACTCGTTCGGCGTTAGTTAGCAGCGGGTCATCATCAAACACATATTCATCGATGTAATACTCGTTCTTGTCAGGCTCTTTGATGATCGGATGAATATGCGCTGGAATGTTTGCGTTAGGATATGGCGCCGGCTTAATAGTGGTAAACTTGTATTCGCCGTTTAGGTTGGTCTTGACCCACCCGCGCAGGTGCCCGTGCCTGCGCGCTAATCCAGTCATGTTTGAGGCGGGGGAGTAATAGCCCTGCGCGTCGGTATGATAGACGTAGAGAATCACACCAGGCGCCGGCGTCTGGCCACCTAATTTATAGACGGCGCCGCTGATTTCCATTCTCTCGCCGGGCTCGGCAGCAGATGCTATAGCTGTATCCCAACTCAACTCTTGCGGCATATTTTCATAGATGCCCTCGCAACCGTCACAACCACCTCCAACGATGGTTGTGGCTGCACGCCGGTTCGATTGTGCATGACAAGAGCTACTTGTAGTTATCAAGGGCAGTGTTGCGGCGAACATGAACACGCCCTTTAAAAACTGCCTGCGATTTTCAATCCGGGTATCCCCATCAGCTGACTCTTCGAATACCCAGCGGAACCTCAACACAGCGCCGTCTGCAAGAATCTCTATGATAGCGCTCTCGCCGTCCTGCACGTCGATCAATCTCCATTCAGTCATAGCATCAGAGGCTCGGAGCCTGGTGATACCCCTACTGGCAGCGATAAACAGGCCGTCAAGTTCGACTGACTCGACCGCCGGTCTACCTTAGCCCAGTTATCAACATTGGCCCAGAAATTCCAGGCAGACTCTCTACTGACAGGACATTCAATAGAGTGCTCGAATCTGTAGATCATTCGTTTTAAAAACCACATATTAACCACCGCTGGGGACAGACAACGCGCAATGTATCACACGTCCGTACCAAAGAGCGGTGTCGCTAAATTGGGCGTGATCGGAGCACTGGCTCTATGTGGCACGCGTTGTCCGGGTGTATATTGCCGCTGTCTTACCCGCGTTAAGGTTGACAAGAACCTGTTTAGCAGACCTTGGCGATCCTTAAATGGATACTCTCCTTGTACTTCTTTTCCTCCTCGTCTTAATCACGCTTCTTGGGCACGGAATTTGGCTTGTTGTTCGTGCAGTCTTTCGCTGGTTGGCTGGCCCTTCCCCTGCGAAGAAACAACCTCAGACGTTTGGTATCTCACGCTGCCCAAACTGCAATTACACGTTCGAGCCTGATGCCGACTTTTGCGGTCAATGCGGATTTCGCAAGCCGTCTGGCATTGTGGTTGAGTTGCTCAAGGATCTTGCGGCAACCGAAAGGCAGCTAGAGCGTTTTCACCGTTCAGGCGCAATTGACGACCAGGAGCATGAAAAACTCAGCGAAAGAATCCAGTTGGAAAAGGCGCGCTTGGGCGGGCGCAAAGCCCAGCCGGTTGCCGAAGCCCGATCACAGCCGCCTTCCATTACAGAATCCGTTTTCGACGAGACGGCTTTTCCAAGTGCGCCTCCATCCGCCGTCAATGTTACCCCTGCTCCTATCGAGAGTACCGCAGTATTTGAGCCTGAACAGCCAACCGTAGCAAGCGAAGAAGAAACGTATGCTCCGGCGGTACGATCGGAGCCCAGACGGCCACCGCCAGAACCAATCGCGCCGCCTCGGCCGCGCAAGCCGTTTTCCGAAGTGCTCGCTTCTTTCATGGAGCAGAGCAACATCCGTTGGGGCGAGATTGTGGGTGGCCTGCTGATCATCGGCTGTTCGACAGCTTTGGTCATCAGCCTCTGGGCGCAGATCTCGCGCATCCCTGTGCTCAAGTTCCTGATCTTCACGACAGTGACAGCAGCATTGTTTGGCGTGGGTCTCTATACGCAGCATCGCTGGAAACTTCCAACAACGAGTCACGGCATACTAACCATAGCGACGTTGCTTGTGCCGCTGAACTTTCTCGCCATCGCCGCTGTATCGGCCAGCACCATCCCGCCGGGCATGCTGGTGATCGGCAGCGAGCTCATCGCCCCGGCACTGTTCCTTTGCCTCGTCTATTTTGCCGGGCGAGTCTTGACGTCAAAGTGGCCGCACCTGCTAGCTGCGGGTGTTCTCGGTTCTTCGGTCGGCCAACTGCTGATTCGCCATTTCGCTTCGCCCGATAATTCACCCGAATTGCTACTGTTGCTCGGTGCGTTCCCCGTCATCTGTTATGCGGCAACGACGGCGTGGATGTTACGCATTGCTCTCAGCGACGAGGAGATCGACGAAAGCGAAACCAATGCTATCTTTGCCACACTCGGAGCAACTACTTTCGCAACACTCCTGCCTTTTGGTCTATTGCTCTACAAGAGTGGACCGGTGTCGATGTCGATGATGTACCTTGCGCCGCTGGTTACTCTCGGTGGCGTGCCAATGCTCGCAAGTGGCACCCTCCTCTGGCGACGCGCGACCAAAAGAGAGTTGGGACCACATCGCACTGCAGGCACAAGCATCGCAATTGCTGGCACGATGATGGTCCTGGCAGGCATGATTCTGGCTTGGCCTAATCCTGCGAGCGTCGTACCCGCGGCGCTTCTGAACTTCGTGATCTTTACGGCACTCGCAATCCTGCTCAATATCTCAGTTGCGCACATTATCGCGGCAATCTGTCTGACATTGGCCTGGGTGATTCTGTTTCATGTGCTTGCCGGTCACACGCCCTGGCAGAACCTGCGTGTGGTGTCGTTACTGGATGTCACGCAAACAATCAGCACCGGTCAGGCGTTGGCCGTGCTCTTTGTTCTTTTTCTGGCGGTCTCCGAATGGTGGACAAGGAGAAAGCGAGAAGCGGATGGAACCTCATATCTGATAGTCGCATGCATGATCGCGGTGATCAGTTCACCGTACTTCATTGAATCTGGCGTCAATGAAGTTGGCGATCCACATGCCGTCCGGGCTTTCTACGCGCTGTACGCCATTGGAGCGTTCTGGATCGCCTGGCGTAGAAATTTACCCGCCTTTTGTTGGGTTGGTTCGGTCTTGCTGCTCGCTTCGCTGGCCCAGGCACTCGGACCGTGGCTTGATGCGCCATTTCCCTGGCAAGCAGCGTTGCTGATGCACGCCACCATTAGCGCTATTGCAGCAATTAGCTTGTCATTGACAGAAGAATCACCAAGGGCCCTCTTCTCGCCATTAAATCGATCAGCGCTGATCACGTCATTTGTTGCTGTTGTTTGTCTGGCGCAGGCGGCGGGATGGGAACCGGCGGCGATGCAGTCTCGACGCGTCTTTTGGCTGGCCATGATCTGGCTGGCGTTGTTGTGGCTCAACCGCAAGCGTGCGCTTCTTATCTCATTCAAAGTTGCGTTAACCCTCGCGCTGGTGCTCGCGATAAAGGCGCTTCTGCAGCATTACGACTGGTATACAGCGTTTCCTTATGGTTCGCTGCACCCATGGAGTTTGCAGCTTCAGGGCAGCGCACTTGTCCTACTGAGCATTGGCTGGGTAACCCTACGGCTGTACGTGAAACACATCACCGGGCCTCCTGAACTAACTGAGCACACCGCACAGCGGCAGGTTCCGCGCTGGCTTGCCGACGCGTCGAGACTGCTAGAGGAGCCAAACACCTTTTTTGGACGGCCAGTGCTGTGGGCCGTTCTTGGTGGTTTTGTAGTGCTGGCAATTTATGGCGCGCTATCAGGTGTCAGGCAGGAACTCACGCCCGGCGGATTAGAGGCGCCCACCTGGAACATTGGCGGCTTTCAGCATCAGTATGCATACGGCGCCGGTTCGTGGATCCTTCTGGCGCTGCTGGTAATCGCTTTCCTGGCAAACCTGTGGGAAGGACGCCGGCGTGTTTATCTACTTGGCGCGTTTGCTGCCGCTACGATGGTCAGCCCACTGCTGGCTGGAGCATGGGAGGCCCAGATTGCTATGGCGTCGGCTTGGCGGTATCTGGCTGCTATGGTCTTGATCCTTGGGTTAGTTGCTGTGTGGTTTAGGGATGAGATCTGGGCCGGCATCAGCGCCTTTGGATGGCCCGCGCTCGACAACGAGGTAGGGGAGCTTGCTCGAGACTTGCGAGTGTTGCTACTGGGTTCCACGCTCACTCCGCTACTCGCCTTGACCATTTATCCCTTGCTGCGGGCAATCTATTACAGGCCCGTCCATGGTCCTGCATCCGGCTTCTTTGCCTCGCTGGACGATGGTCTATCCTACAGTGTTCCTCTAGTTGTTTCGGGTCTTGTCCTAATCGGTCTTGCCGTACGAGACCAACTCGTACCCTACGTATTCTCTGCGGGCCTCTTATTCAACTTGACGATAAGCACTGTCTATCTGTTTGCGGTAGTGGCTGTGCGCGGTGACATGAACCGGGTTGTCCTGGCCCAGATGATTCAGCTCAACACAATTGTGTCTGTCCTGTACGCGATTCTGTGGCTGAGCGCGCGTGTGCGTTGGGAACAAGCGCTAACCATCCGTGCGGCTGTCCTGGCTCAGAAGTTGTTTAAGATTCAACTGGGAATCGCAATAGCGGGCATCGTCGCCGTGCTAATACCAGTAGCAATTCATTTGATAATCACTCCTCGATGGACTGGCGCCGGGACAGCGGCGGCGGATGGGCTCTATGGTTGGGTGGCTTTCTTTCTCACTGCGTTCGCGGCATTTTCGTTTAGCAGAGCATACCCCAAACGGCTGGGCCCCGGCAGCTTGTGCGCATTGTTGGTTGCAATCAGTTGTCTATTGGCTTTCTCGGCTTCGCGCTCGGCTCCACAAGATTGGCGAGCATTTAACGTCTTGATGTTTGCACTTGCCGCAGCTGCCTGGTTGATGTGTCTGGCGCGCGCTCTTCCGTCTTTTGTTAACGAGCACAGCCAAAGCTTTCTCAAGCGCATTGCTCCATCGGGTTTCACTGAAGAGTGGACGTGGAATACTGTTTTATTCACAACGGCTCTTGGTTTTGGGACCGTCCTCCTCGCGCTGCGTGCGGGCTTTGACGATGCCGGCAGTGCCTGGTGGTCCATTACGGCGCTCTTGGCGATGAGCGCGCTCGCAGGCGTGTTGAATTGGCAAAGCTTGCAGCGCCCCTATCTTTATGCGGCCGGAGTTCTTGTCAGTGTCGCCACGGTCATCTGGCTGGTTAGTTTTCCTGCTCGGCCTTTTAGGGGAATCAGATTCGTCGAAGTAAATGTCATCACACTATGTAGCTCCAGCCTGATCTGGTTATGGCTGGAGTTGCGCGCTCGGCGCGTCAGTCAACCGAAAGACACATCGAGCAACGCGTTGTCTTTCCACAACGTGGCAGCTCTGTTGTCATTAACATCGATGGGCTTGATTGCCTGGATCCTCCTATTCGATCAGGCGACCGGCGCTTATGTGCCGCCTCATTCTGCGGCGCTGAATTGGTTCGCCTTTGCTTCATTGGCTGTATTGATGTTCGCGTGTTTGTGGGACAAGGACGCCAGTTATGCGCTGGCCGGACTCTACCTGCTGGGCTTGCTGGCCGCCGCGTTGGCGTTGGAGCAGCTCCGTTTGTTGCCGCGCTATCTCGGTTGGGCGGCAATGATCGTGATGGCCACATACACGGTCATTACGGGCCTGGTTTGGCGTCAGCGGGAAAGACTAATCGCATGGGCAAGTAACTTGAAGATCCCGGCGCGCCTTGAAACTGAAGTCACTGAATTGAAGTGGCTCCAGGTGTTCAATGCATTTCTCATCTTTTTTGTTGTCTGGCTCGGGTACTGGATCAACCTACGATTTTATGAGTTAGCCCTGAGAATCACTGGGGCGCTTGCCATCACGATGCAGGCATTCACATTGGTACTAGTGGGCGGCACCGTCCGGCGCGCGAACTGGCAGAGGGCTGCCTTTGCGGTGTTTACGCTGGGCGTCGTGGCGTTCGGTTGGGCCTGGCTAACGCCGGGCATTACCGGTACGTGGCTAAACCGCGCCGTGATCCTAATGGTTGAGATGTTTGCCATTGTGGCGTTGTTTGGTCTCGAGCTTGATAAAGCATTAAGGAGCGAGCCCGAATGGACCAGGTCGATACGCGATTGTGTCCCGTGGCTGACTGCCGCTGGAATCATCTCACTCATCTTCGTTCTATCGATCGAAGTTTATTACCAGATCCAATTTGGTGCGGTGCGCATCAAACCGCTCGCGCTGCTCACAATTGGCGTCACGTTGATTGCCGCGACCATTAGCTGTGTTCTTTTTGCGCTATCGCCAAAGCATGATCCACTCAATCTTTCTGAGGAGCACAGGCGGCAATACGTCTATGCAGCCGAGGCCATGCTGGCGCTGCTCTTCATGCATGTCCGTCTGACAATGCCCTGGCTCTTTACAGGGTTCTTTGAGCGTTACTGGCCGCTGGTCGTTGTCGCAGTCGCCTATCTCGGCGTGGCAGCAAGCGAGTTGCTGCGCCGACGCAATGTTATGGTCTTGGCTCATCCGATTGAGCGCACTGGAGTATTTCTGCCGCTATTGCCTGTCCTCGGCTTCTGGCGGCTAAACTCAGAGGTTGATTACTCTGTCCTGCTATTCATTGTTGGTGGCTTATACGGCTTACTTTCGATCCTGCGCCGCTCTTTTTTGTGGGGAATGTTAGCGGCGCTGGCTGGAAATGGCGGCTTCTGGTATGTGTGGTACCGCACCGAACAATATGGGTTCCTCGAGCATCCTCAATTGTGGTTAATCCCTGCGGCCTGTTCTGTCCTGATTGCGGCCTACCTGAATCGTGATGATTTTTCTGATGGACAGATGATTGGCATTCGTTATCTCGCGCTGATGACGATCTACGTCTCTTCCACTGCTGACATCTTCATCAACGGTGTGGCCAACTCGCCGTGGCTGCCGATGATCCTGGCGGCGCTTTCAGTCGCTGGGGTGCTCTGCGGCATCATGTTTCGCATCCGAGCATTTCTCATACTTGGCTGTGTTTTTCTGCTGCTCGCAATCACGACGATGATCTACTACGCCTCCGCCAACCTCGGCTGGACCTGGTTATGGTACGTTGCCGGCATAATCACAGGTGCGATGATCATCTTCACCTTCGCTGTCTTCGAGAAGAAAAAGGAGGAGATGTTACGGCTGGTTGAAGGTCTCAAAGAATGGCAGCAGTGATCCACAGATTACTCAGATTGATGTGATTTCGTGTGTATTCGTATACTTGCTTGCACCAGCGTAGCACAACAACTCATTCAACAGGAGTCGCGATTAGACTGGTAATTAGTGCAACCCAAAATTAGTGGAGTTTGAGATGAAGAGCTGGCAAAACATCAATGTGCGAATTGTGCTTATCCTGCTATTCAGCTCGGTCGTATCAAGAGCTCAACAACCTGCCGCGCTTCCTTCCGGCGCTTTAAAGTTTGGCGCGTTCATCGCCAGGTTTGACCCGGGTGGAACTTTCACACTTCAAGGTAAGGGCTGGCCGGCACTCAGCGGCAAGTGGACTACCAACTCCACCGTGATTGAGTTAACAATGTCAGGTGGTCCAGGCGGTTGCGACGGAACCGGGCGCTATGAGTATCGCGTCGAGGGGAAGAGGGGCAATATTGGCGATCGCGTCAGCTTCAAACTGATTGCAGATGATTGTGTGCCGCGCCGGATGATTGTTGACGGCAGCGTATGGGCGCCCGCCGACGAAGCCAGGACCATCTCCGCTCGACAAATCACGTTAACATCTGGAGCGCGCCTATCATCGGCGCGTGCGCTGAAGAACATAAACGGGAACTGGCCTTCGTTTCGCGGGCCACAGGCTTCGGGCATCGCGGAGAAGCAGAATCTACCCGATCGCTGGGACGCAAAGAGCGGCGAAAACATTCTATGGCGAACCCCGATTCCAGGGCTCGCGCATTCGAGCCCGGTCGTTTGGGGCAATAGGATCTTTGTCACCAGCGCCGTCAGCAGCGATCCGAAAGCGACTTTCCGTCCCGGTCTCTATGGCGACGGAGACGCCTCCAAAGATCGCTCGCTTCATCGTTGGACGATTTATGCGGTTGACAAACGAACGGGGAAAATTAGGTGGGAGCGCGTGGCGCATCAGGGCCAACCGGTCGACAAGCGCCACATCAAGTCGACGTATGCCAATTCAAGTCCGGCCACTGACGGCCGCATCGTGGTTGCGTGGTTTGGATCGGAAGGCGTTTACGCTTACGACGTCAACGGGCGATTTCTTTGGAAGGTTAATCTGGGCCGGCTCGATCTCGGCGCCTATGACATTCCGACGTACGAATGGGGGCCAGCGAGTTCGCCAATCATTTGGAACGGCCTGGTGATCCTGCAATGCGATACGCAAACCGATTCATTCCTCCTGGCTCTCGACGCCGTCACGGGAAAAACCGTTTGGAAAACCGATCGGGATGAACTCCCATCCTGGGGAACTCCAACGATCGCAAACACCGCAATGGGCCCCGTCCTGGTAGCCAACGCTTCAAACTTCATTCGCGCCTACGACCCGAGCACGGGAAAGGAATTGTGGCGTCTAGGCGGCAGCTCCAAGATTACCGCACCGACTCCGATCTTTGGCGAAGGCTTGTTTGTCGTCGCCAGTGGTCGCGGACCCGAGCGTCCAATTTTTGTCGTGCGCCCTAACGCGTGCGGCGACCTTACCCTGTCTGATGGCAAAACGGCCAGTGACTCGATCGTTTGGAGTCGAACCGGTCGCGGGCCTTACATGCCGACGCCGCTTATTTACAACAGCGTTCTCTACGTGCTTGCGAATAACGGCCTCTTTGACGCTTACGATTTAAAGACAGGTAACGAACTTTATCGACAACGCCTCCCTAATGTGGGCAGCGGCTTCAGTGCCTCGCCGGTGGCAGCCGACGGCAAGATTTACCTTACAAACGAGGACGGAGAGATGTTGGTGATTGCAGCCGGCGAAAAGTTTAATCACGTCGCGACGAACTCGATGGGCGAGTTGTTAATGGCGACGCCGGCGTTAGCTGATGGCGTGATGTATGTGCGCTCGTCAGCGAGCCTGTTCGCGATTGGACGAAAGCATTAATGAGTCAACACGATGAATAGACGGATATATCGTTCGTTGTCGTCTTTTCGTGTACAGCGAGCGAAACCCGCCTCTCGACCTCTCGAGTTCCATGGGTTAGGAATTCAACTCGCTTTGCGTTTGAGTCTTTTTATTTGGCTCTGAGAAATCCGGCTAGTAAATAGGCCAAGGTATTCCGAGAAGACAAAAAGGCGATCTTTTTTTCGTCCAGTAATCTCTCGGAGGATTCCCATTCCTTCAAAGGATCTGATGAGTGAGCTGGCGGATTGATGAGTAATGTCAAGTCTCGCTGCTACATCGTTAGCGCCCATTGCCGGTTGGGAGTAGAGTTGTCTGAGGAGTGCTTGTCCCTTGGGGGCTCGTTTGCCGAGTTGTAGGATTTTTTCTTCACATCTTTGCCGCAATGCTACAATCCCTTCAAATGTTTGCTTACTTCCCGCGGCAGTCTCAGAAACACCAGTAAGAAAGAATTTGATCCAATGCTCTATGTCGTTTGAGGTTCTTACTGCAGTCAGCGCGTCATAGTATGCTCCCCTATTCCGCTCAAAAAAGTCAGATAAGTACAAAGTGGGCTTGGTGAGAAGTTTCTTGTCGACCAGGTATAGAGTTATCAAGAGTCTACCAACTCGTCCATTACCGTCAAGAAACGGATGGATAGTTTCAAACTGATAATGACTGAGCGCAGTTCTGATTAGGTGAGGGATAGCGATCTTTTCCTTGTGCCAGAATTTTTCAAGGTCGGTAAGTAAAGCTCGCAATTCATGGTGTGTGGGTGGGATAAAGACTCCGTTCTTTAAATTTGAGCCGCCGATCCAGTTTTGGCTTTTGCGTATCTCGCCAGGATTGCGATGTTCACCGCGCGCGCTAGACATTAGTATCTCGTGCGCCTCGCGAAGCAGTCGCATTGAAAGCGGCAGTCTTTCAAGCGCTGCAATGGAATGATTCATTGCTCTAGTGTAATTTTGAACCTCTAACCAGTCATCCCGCCTTTCGGGCGCAATCTCTTCTTCTGGCAAGACGGCTTCGACAATGTTCGTCTGCGTGCCCTCAATACGACTCGAGGTTGTAGCTTCCTTGAGGATATGCATCCTAATGAAGAAATCCACGTCCGGTATCAGGTGAGAATAAGCGTTTAATTCGCCAACCAACCTCGTTGCGTCTTCTAGTAATACATCGATATTGGGATCGTCCCAGGTAAAGGGCTTGTTGATCGGAGTTGGCGTGAAACTCTTATATTGGTATTGTTGTTTATAACTTCCGGATTTGAAGGATTGAGTTTGCATGGGGTCACCTCGACACCAAGTTTACATACGGGGTAAACCAAATGTAAAGTTAGCGAGATAACTTTACATATTCCACAGGCATATGTAAAGTTCATGCTGTTGATGCAGAAGGGAGTTTTGTGACTTCGGCTAAAGGAGAAAAACGGACTGCGCTTTAGAGAAGTGGCTGCACCTCAACTATCGAGAGATTGTCGCTGCTTGATAGGATTGGTGGAGCCGAGGGGGATCGAACCCCTGACCTCATGACTGCCAGTCATGCGCTCTCCCAGCTGAGCTACGGCCCCAAGAAGATTTTCAATTGCCGATTTCAATGCCGATTGCTGACTAGGTTCCTTACCAGTTAGCCTCAGGTTGATTGACATGACCCTGGCAAGAATCAAAGAGTAACAGTTCCGCAGTGAACTGGCGATAAAAGAGAGTAGCCCAGTACGAAAAAGGGCGTCAAGCGGACGAGGGAATGCGGATTTCGGATTGCGAATTGCGGATTTGCGGACTGGGAATTGCGAATTGAAAAGACAACTCTGCCAATTGCCATCAACAATCGTCAATTGGCAATTGGCTAATCCGAAATCCGCAATTTGAAATTCGCAATCCTGCAGCTACCTTCCTTTGAACGCGGGTTTGCGCTTCTCGAGAAACGCTTTCACGCCCTCATCTTTGTCTTCCGTTGCAAAGCAGAGCGCAAAGAGATCTATCTCCCGGCGTAGACCTTCATCAAGGTTAGAACGAGAAGCGAGCCTTACAGCTTCCTTTGCCAGGCGCAAGGCGATGGGGCCTTTTGATGCGATCCGGTTGGCAAGGTCCATAGTCTTCGTTTCCAGTTGATCCGCCGGAACCACGTCATTTACGAGACCAATGTTGTAGGCGGTTCGAGCGTCAATGATGTCACCTGTGAGAATCAGCTCCATTGCTTTGCCTTCGCCAACCAGGCGCGTCAACCGCTGCGTCCCACCGCCCCCGGGAATAATGCCGAGGTTGATCTCCGGCTGTCCGAAAGACGCATTCTCACTGGCAATGCGAATGTCGCACGCCAACGCCAACTCACAGCCACCACCGAGGCAGTAGCCATTGATCATGGCAATCACGGGTTTGGGAAAAGTATCGATCGCCGTAAATAAGGAGCGGCCCAACATTACTTCGCGTTGCATGGCGGCAGTGCGTCCGGCAAATTCACCAATGTCGGCGCCCGCAATAAAGGCCTTATCACCTGCACCCGTAAATACCACGACCCCAACTGAGTCGTCACTGCGCAATTCTTCCAGCAGCGCAGCGCCTTCTTCACGGGTTTGGATATTAAGAGCGTTCCTCTTTTCCGGGCGATTGATGGTAATGATCGCTACGCGATCGCGGCGGTCAAGGAGAAGGGTTTCATAAGTGCGCGACATGTATGTGCTCCAATCTTGCGGGTTGCTGTTAGCATACACAAAAGGGCGCCGGGGCCGAAGGTTGAGCGTAACGACTCACCGGAAACTGCGAAGATTTTGCAAGTTAAGAGGGCAAGGCAACGAGTTGCGATTCAAGTGGACTTAATTGCAGGTCGGGAAGGGGGCAGTCGTTAGGTTCTAGGTTCGCGAAAATCAAGGCGCCCCCGCTCAACCTTCATTCGCAGTCCTTATTGTTATCACTTGAGAGTTTCAAATCCATTGCAAGCTTTATTCGATGATGACGACAGCCATAGTTCAGCGGGGGCGACTTGAGCTTTCCGAAACTTGAACCTAACGACTGCCCCCTTCCCTACCTGCAATTTTGATAGCTCTTGAATGGTCCAATCTAACAACTCCTCTTCCCAAGCGGGAAATACTGTTTAGGCTCTTGCTCGCCAGGTGACCATCAAGCCCCAGATGAGCACCGCGATCCGGAGGCTCGGGCAAGGCCCAAAACTACTTCAAGCGTGTAGGTCTTGACGAGTGGTGACGTGTTGATCCAGGACATGAGGAATTCTCCGACAGGTTAATACAAGCTCTACTCTGAGGCCGGGGCTTCCGGTTCGGGCGGAGTGGGTTGTTCGTCGGCGACCCAGGATACAAACAAACGCAACCAGTTCTCCGTAGGTTCGGCAATCTGTACACCGACGCGCGCTGTTCCGTAAATTGCTGGCGCTGTTCTAACTACCAAAGCCGTAACTTCGATAGGCGCGCCGTCAGGCCGGTGGGCGCGGAGATACAATCGCTCACCACGGTTTACTTTCTGGTTGAGGTGAAATAGAGCTCCGGAAGTAGAGATATCGTCGGTTTCAGTGGGCTCGCTCCAGGCGGAACCGTCTTCGGTGCGCCCGGAAACTACAATGGGCAGGCGCAGGGCCATCCGTAAAGCAAAGCGTCTCTCTTCATTGGTGTAGGGGCTGCTCATAATATGCAACAAAGGCGTGGTCCGCTTTTAAGAGGAATGCGCACGTTGCGCCCCTCGGTCTCCATTCCAGCAATAGAAACCCTGGCCCGTCTTCTTTCCCAGCTTGCCTTCTCTAACCAGACGCTCGAGCACCTCTGGCGGCCGAAAAGTTTCCGACTTCAATTCTCGATACAGATATTTAGCAATGTTTAGACGCACATCGAGGCCGACAAGATCTGTTAGCTTTAGTGGTCCCATGGGGTGGTTGTAGCCGAGTTCCATTGCTGTATCAATATCTTTGGCACTGGCCACACCCTGTTCGAGCATGCGCATGGCCTCTAGTCCGAGCGCCACGCCCAGACGGCTTGATGCAAAGCCGGGAACATCCTGTACAACTATCGGCTCTTTGCGCAATTTGTGAACTACTTCACGCACCACATCCCTTGTTCCTTGAGTGGTGGCCTTGCCGATCACGATTTCTACCAACCGCATGATATGGACCGGATTGAAGAAATGCATGCCAACTACTCGTTCCGGATGACGCGAGGCTTGCGCAATTTCACTTATCGAGAGCGACGAAGTGTTCGTTGCAAAAACAAAAGGTCGCTCAGTAAGGGCTTCAAGTTCGCGAAGCAATTGCTGCTTCCATTCCAGTCGCTCAGGAATGGCTTCAATAATGAGATCGGCCGCGGAGACTTCCTCAAGACGCGTTGTGCCGCGAATGTGTTGCAGGGCTGATTCGCGTTCAGCTTCGGTGAGCTTGCCGAGCTGAATGCCTTTTGCCAGATTTCGTTCGATTGCTTCTACGCCGCGCGCGAGGATTTCTCGATCCAGATCCCGCAGGATCACCCGGTAACCGGCAGCGGCGGCAACCTGAGCGATGCCATGCCCCATAGTGCCGGCGCCTATCACGCCAATGCTTTCAATCCTTTGCGGGTCGTTGCCTGCTTTCAAAGACTGGCCACACTCTCTTCTAAGGTCTCTATTTCTCTCAAAGCTACCAGCGCGACGCGTTCGACTCCTTCAATAACGGTAGTTATACTATACGCTAAGCGGAAAAGGCTATACTGTTGTGCACTTTAGTGGTGAATATTTCAACTTTACAGGAAGGTAATTCGCCAGGAAAATGGCCAGCAAAACCCTCCATAAGGACGTCGTTATTATCGGTTCCGGGCCTGCCGGGTTAACAGCGGCAATTTATGCCTCGCGCGCTAGTCTAAAGCCTCTGTTGATCGACGCCCCAGCCGACGCTGGAAAGCAGACCGCGCCAGGCGGACAGCTAATGATCACAACGGACGTTGAAAACTATCCCGGCTTTTCTGAGGGAATTCAAGGTCCGGATTTGATGATCGAGTTTCGCAAACAGGCGGAGCGATTTGGCGCCGAATTTCTCGAGACCTGGATTACTACAGCAAATCTGTCGCAGCGGCCTTTTCTCCTCGAGACCGCAGACTACACCATCCAGACTGAGACATTAATCATCGCCACCGGTGCCTCGGCCAAGTGGTTGGGTATTCCTGGAGAAGCCAAGGTGCCTGATGGGTTTGGTGGTAATGGCGTCTCGGCCTGCGCCACGTGTGATGGACCGCTACCGTCATTTCGCAATAAGCCGCTCGTCGTTGTTGGTGGCGGCGACACCGCACTTGAGGAAGCCACTTTTCTTACGCGCTACTCCTCGCGCGTTTTCGTGGTCCATCGCCGCAACAAGTTACGGGCATCGAAAATCATGCAGGAAAAAGCCTTTCAAAACGAGAAGCTCGAGTTCATTTGGGACACGACCGTCGAGGAAATACTCGGCACGCGCGAGGAAGGCGTCAATGCGGTTCGTCTGAGGGATATAAAAAAACAGGAAACGCGCATCTTTCCATGTTCCGGCGTTTTTATAGCTATTGGCCACAAGCCCAACACAGATCTCTTTAAAGGCCAAGTCGAGATGGATGCGATTGGTTACCTTAAGACTTCAGGCCATTCTACCGCTACCAGCGTCCCGGGTGTGTTTGCCTGCGGAGACGTGCAGGATTCCGTTTACCGGCAGGCAGTTACGGCGGCGGGCACTGGCTGCATGGCTGCCCTGGACGCGGAGAAGTTTCTCGATCATCTCCCGGTGGCAATGCCTTCAGGCGAGGAGGTAACGATAGAAGGCGAACATGTCACGGCTGATCATCAAGCGATCATCATGCCGGATGGCAACATGGTGCCGAATAAGCTGGAGTTGATGACGCAGGAGGAGTAAGAGCAAAGGGCAAAGGGCAAAGGGCGAAGGGTAAGGGCGATTGCGGATTTCGAATTGCGGATTGGGGATATGGAGTGACTAGCTAAAGAAGCACGATGGAATCGTCGTGTTGCCGCTGCGACGAGGGAATTGTTCTTGAGACAGGACCTTGTGGTCGCACCCGAAAGTTATTCGGACAGGCTTCACAATAAGCTGCCATACGGCTCTTCCGATCCTCGCACTCATTGCAGGAGAGCGACTGCCCAAGTTCTCGCAGCGCATCAACAACCGGCATTAGCAAGCGTCCACGTGCGGTGAGTTCATATTCGATGTGTGGCGGATTACCGCCGAAGTTAGTTCGGCTTAGCAGCCCATCCTTTTCCATATCTCGCAAACGCCCTACGAGGGTGCGGCTGCTAATGGGAAACAGGTTATTGAGCAATTCCATCGTGCGCTTTGGACCGGCAGCGAGATCTCTCACTACCAGCATCGTCCACTTGTCACCAATCACCTGCAAGGCACCGGCGATCGGACAACCATCAAGTTCACGCCTTCGCAAAGTAATTGCTCTCCTTCCGCAAGCGCACTGAGCTGCTACACGCGCCGCAAACTAACAGTTGCGTTACAGAGACGTCTGACCGCCGCGAAGCTTAACACAAAACTCTATTTAGTGTTTCAAGGACGGAGGTGAATGTTGTAGGTCTTTATTTTTGAATTAAGTGTGGTGGCATTCATACCCAGCAGGCGAGCTGCACGCGATTGGTGACCGCCGGTCTGCTCCAGAGCGCGGCGGATAAGATCGATCTCAAAGCGTCGCACTTCATCGTAGAAGTTGACTCCTCGGCCAATGTTCTGTACCGCGCTTGTGCTCGCGCCCTCGTGCGCTACATGGGCAATTGACTGAGGATCGCTGATCTCAGGGCGCAGGCACTCGCGACTGATCTCATTACCTGGCGCAATTACCACCGCGCGTTCAATAGTGTTTTCGAGTTCACGGACGTTTCCTGGCCAGCTATAGGACTCCAGTAAGGCCAGCACTTCCGGTCCGATCTGTTCCGACACTTCTCTAATATTCTCTTCGTTATATTTGCGAATGAAATGCTGAGCCAGGGGAAGAATGTCTTCCCGCCGGTCTCTCAGCGGAGGCAGTTCGATTGGAACGACCGCCAGACGATAGTAGAGATCTTCGCGAAACGATCCCTGTCTAACAGCATCTTTCAGATCGATGTTGGTGGCGGCAATAATACGCACATCGACGCGCCGCGGATTCGTATCGCCCAGCGGTGTAAACTCGCGCTCCTGGATCACGCGCAGTAGTCGAACCTGAGTCTCGGGTGGAATATCACCGATCTCATCGAGGAAGATCGACCCGCCATCTGCAACTTCAAATAACCCTTTCTTGGCTGCGATTGCGCCAGTGAAAGCGCCCCGAGTGTGGCCGAACAGTTCTGATTCGAGCAACTCAGAAGGAATGTTCGAACTGTTGACTGTCACAAACGGCTTCCCGGCCCGCGTGCTAGCTTCGTGAATGGCCTTGGCGATCAGCTCTTTGCCTGTGCCACTCTCACCCGTGATCAAAACTGTGGAGCGGGCAGGCGCCACCTGCTCAACCAGGCGAAACACCTCTTGCATGATGTCGGAGCGCCCGACGATTGCGCCGCGGTCCACCGCGCGGCTCATCGCCCGTCGCAACGTGCGGCGTTCCTCTTCCTTACGGCGGCGCTTAATTCCAGCAGCCACTGTCGCGGCGATCTGTTCGTTTTGGAATGGCTTGCGAATGCAGCCAAAGGCGCCTCGTTCCCAGGCGGCGATGGCTGTGTCGAAGGTTGCATAGGCGGTAATCATCACGATCACCGCATCCGAATCCATCTTCAGAAATTCTTCGAGCGCGCGAAGTCCACCTATGCCGGGCATCGACACGTCCAGCAACACTACGTCGTAGGCGCGGCGTCCGTAGTCGTCCAGACCCTCTTCGCCTGTCTTGGCTAAATCAACGCGGTAGCCCTCCGCCGAGAGCAGCGTCTCAAGAACGTCACGCATTATCTCTTCGTCATCGACGACGAGTACGGATCCCTTCTTAGCCATACGCCTTTCAGTCTTCACGTGCTGCTGCTACCGCCCGGCTCGGGCAGGTCGAGCGAACACCGAAAACAGTGTAGGTAAAGAATTGGACAAAAACAAAAGGCCTGGGCCAAAACGCCAGCGTGGCCGAATTGCCCCAGCCCTTCTTGGGAGCGAGCATTTTTTTCAGTCGCCAACAGCCTGAAGCCGGGCGCGAGCATTTGCTGCCGGCAGGGTAATGCGAAACTTCGTTCCAGTGCCCGGCACGCTCTCTACGCTGATATGACCTGAGTGCTCCTGAACAATTCCATACGTTACAGCCAACCCCAGCCCCGTCCCCCGACCAACTCCTTTAGTGGTATAGAACGGATCGTAGACCTTGGCGACATTTTCCGGCGCAATGCCAATTCCAGTATCAGAGACTTCTACAATCAGAGAATGATCTTCGGCGGCTGTGGAGATGGTTATTCGTCCCCCATCCGGTATGGCATCGCGAGCATTTAACAGGAGGTTAGTAAAAACCTGCTGCAGCTTCCCACTATTGCCCAACACACGCGGCGCCTCTGGATCGTAAGCACGCACCATCTCGATCTGACTACGGCGCAACTGCGGTTCAAGCAGCTGCAACGTATCATCAAGTACTTTGGTTATGTCTACTTCGGAAAACTCGGTAGCGCTGCCGCTGCGAGAAAAGTTCAGCAGGTTGTTGACAATGTTTGTTGCGCGTTCTGCCTGCCGCCGCACCTTCTGCAAGAGGGCGTGTTTTGGATCGTTTGCGGGCACCATGCCCACCAACATCTGCGCATATGATGATACACCTGTTAAGGGTGTGTTGACTTCATGCGCAACGCCCGCGGCCAGTAAGCCAATCGAGGAGAGCTTCTCACGCTGCTGCAACTGCTCTTCAAGTTGAATTCGCGAGGTTACATCCTCAAGAGCGACAAGCGCTCCAGTCTGTTCCTGCAAAGGAGCAATCGAGATGTTCAAAATGATCGTACGGCCGGCAGATGTCGCTGTATGAATTTTATAGATGTTGCGGATCTCTTTTAGTTGCCAACGATCGTTGCCCAGCACCTGCCGCAGGGTGTCGGTCAAATCCCGGGAGAAAAGCTCTTCCACGCGTTTCCCTACCGCTTCATCGCGTTTCAGGTCCAGGATGTGCTCGAGCGCCGAATTGAGCCGAGTGACTCGCCCTTCAAGATCCACCGCGAGTAGTCCCACATTGATCGATTCGATGATTGACTCATTAAACTCCTGCAACAGTTTCAATTCTGAGGCGCGCTCCTGCTGCTCCTGGTACAAGAGACTGTTTTCAATTGCGACGGCGACGTAACCCGACACAGTCCGCAGAATTTCGACGTCTTCCGAAGATAGTAGAGCTCCATCTGCAGAACGGCCGAGCCCGATTACGGCGACCATTCGGCCGCGCACTACGCAGGGAACGTAATAATGGAGCGCGCGTCGCACAAAGCCACTCGTTTCGTGAACAAGTTCAAGATCGTCTGCGCGAACAACGCCAGTTTCTGCTGAGCGGACTCGGATCATTTCGCGAAAATCCGGCGGCACGATCACTTCGGAAGAGAGTCCCGCCGCACGCGCCACACGATAACCAGATGGCCCATTTCGGTCTTCAATGAAGATCGCCACGCGCCCGACATTCATCACTTCCTGCAACCGGCTGACCAGCGAATCGAGCAACGGATCGAGGGCGGTGGTAGCGGAAAGCGTCCGACCAAAATCAAGGAGGCTGTTGCGCATATCATAGCGCTCGCCATAGAACAGCCGATCCACCTGCTCCTGCAAAAAGTTCTTCACCGGTGCCGCGATCATGACAATGGCTGCCATGGCCACAATCGATACGACGACCCGGAGCGTGATTTCGCCTGATGTAAAGCCTTCATCTCCACCCAGCGCGTACAATCCGGCGAGATAAACTACTGACCCGATCATCAGGGCAATAGCCAGCGTCGTGAGCGCGTAAACAAAGACGCGACGCACAACCAACTCCACATCCATTAATCGATAACGAACTACGGAGTAGCCGAACGACAATGGCAGCAGTACTAGGGGAATGACCGCAGCATTAGTAAGCCAGTCATACGTTTGCGCGCCCACAAGATATGCCACAGCGTAGAGGGCGGTAAATGGCCCGGCGGCGAGCAGCGAACCCCAGATCACCCACTTCATTTGCTGGCGGACAACAGCATTTTTAGCCGAGCACGAAGTTTTCACCAGCAGCAGCGCGCCTACAACGAGCCCTACTACGAAGTGCGCCAGGCTGAGCCTGTAGAACAGACCAACAAACGATTCTGAGAAGTTAGGCAGGCTCCGTAGAAACGGGAGTACGGGCGTTACCACGTCGCGGAGCAAAATGAACGAGGCTAGAGCGAGCAACAGTAAGGCAGGCGTGTACAGCAAGACAATCGCTCGCCTTCGATTGCTGAAAAGCTGTTGCCTCGTCGGATATAGCGCACAGAAATGCACAAAGAGCGGAGGGAAGAGGATCAGGGCGGCACTATCCAGGAACGCAATTGCCAGATCGAGATCTCGGTAGCTGCCCACCGGTGTGTAAAAGTGAAAGACGAAAGCAGCCAGGCACAACGTGGCAAAGTGCAGCGCAAAAGGCGCCCGAGCCCCCTGTTTAAAGAGAACAAAAAAACCTACCAGAAGATAAACAATCCCGACCAGGTTGATGTAAATATCTCGTGATGTGAAGTTATGGATGGATCCGAGATTGTAAAGATCTGCGTAATAGAATCGGCTCTCCTCGGGGTAAGAAGGCCGCTCGATAAGATAATGGACTTCGCCGCCAACCCGTGACTGATCGAGATACATTTGCACATCGCGGGCGCGCACCAATTCATCGTATTTAGCGTCGTTGACGCTAGCGGCAATCAGCCGATCTCCAGGTAGTAAGTGTGCCTGACCAGCAGCCGACTCGGCTTCCACGGTTTCGGCAATTATCCCCTGGCTGGTATCAACCCATCTGACCCCGTCCCACGGCGGCGTATCCCGTCTCAGACGTTGTCCAAAGTTAAGCGCGCCGGCAACGAGAAGCAGCGCCGCCCCAATGAGCAGCAGCCACGTTCGGGTTGTAAGCACTGATCTTTCCACGGTTTCTCTAGTTGTGCGGCGCGGCCTGCGGGCCGATCTAACTTTATTAGGCAAGGTATGTTCCCAAGAGCTTCACGCCGTCGCTCGTTCTTCTGCTTGCACCAAAAGGCGTCAAACCTGAGCTTGCGCTAGACTCCGGTCTTACGGTTAGCGTCAGGAAACTGTGATTACGCGGCTTTGCACCCACGGCAGTATCCAAGTTTTTGGAGTTTTCCGAGATTTTGGAGAAGGTAGGTACGGCTGCCAGGTAAAGCGGAGAGAAGGAAGGATCGGGAAAGCTTGTGATACCCAAACGTTTTTCACATCGCTCTAAAACCTGACCGAAATACCACCCCTGACGGAGCGGCGTCCGGTGCTAAGCTGCGTAAGTACTTCTCCATTTTCAACGCTCGTCTGTGCGTCGAGCAGGTTGCGAGCGTCAAGTATCGCTTCGGCTCTCAGGGGCAAGCCAAAGGTTGGCAGCTCCTGTGTCACCTGAATGCTCAGTGAAGGATCGTAGACGCCGAGCCGACCGGCAAACGGATCGATGGCGAAGACGGTGGCATCAGGTGAAAACCGCAGGACTGTTCTCACATGTGTACCGGTATTGAAGCCGGCGCCGAGCTGCAAGGCCGCGGTTTGGAAGAATCCCCCAGAAAAAACTTCTGCTGGATTCGAAAAGGTATTTTCCGAAAGACGTTGTCCACGTCCGAATGAATATCCAGCGGAGGCTGTCCAGACACGACTCAAACGACGGGTGTAAACGAGGCGCATACCCCTGGATGAACCCTGCTGATTGGCGACTCTGAGCAAGGCATCTCCTGATTCTCCGCTAAACGCCGACAACGGCATACTCAGTAACCCTACGCCCCTGCCGCTGGTTGTATCAAAGAATGCGGTCGCCTCCAGATTGGACTCATTATCCAGCACTCTCTCAACCCCAAACTCCAATCTGTGGCTGCGTTCCAGGATTGCCTGTCCGTCGACGAAAGCCACCGGTCTCTGGTTGCCATCAACGAACACGACTTGCGAATCTTCAAAACCAATAACGCTCTGAACGTTACTTTCGTCACCTCTCGGTGCGAAAGCAGCCTTCACCCGCGTGCGCGCGTTAGCGTCAAACTGTAACCCGAGGCGCGGTGTAATGGCGTGAGCTCCACCTGCCCCGACGAAGCGTGAATAGTCGAGCCCGACAACAATCACTATCCCATCGCGCACGATCCATTCATCGATCGCCCGCACGGAGAATTGGCCAAGCACATCTGATGATTCCCGGGTACGAGCAGTCGAAATTGGCGTGGTAAACCGCATCCCTGCAGCACTTAAGCCAACACGGTGGCGTTCGCCGGCATGGATACGACCGGCAGCTTCGAAACGCTCAGGCGCGCCCAAACCAATGCCGGTTTGGCCCGCAAAGATCAGTTCAACGCGTTCGTTTGCAGGGATAGCAAGTGCAAAATTTAAGCCGGCGTAAGAAGAACCGTAGGAGTTTGTCGCCAAATAACTTTCCAAAGCGCCCCGGGTACGACTATGCGAGACTTGATTTGGCAGGTCAGAATTCCCCGCGTCGATGGAGTGCTGTTCCGCGCCCTCCTCTGATGCGACTGCTTGAATGTCCGTGTCTTCGCCGTCCTGCACCTGAAGTATGGAACGCCGTGTCTGCGCCGATCGCAACGTCCATCTCACATCATCGCGATCTTTGCGCCGCTCGGGCAGTGTTTTGCCTGAGCCAACAGGTTCCAGGTTGAACCGGTAAATGAGTTCCTGCGACGCGCGTACTTCAATGTTTGAGAAGGCAACTTCCTGGAAGCCCGCAGCGATGGCGCGGATACCGTAGCGGCCAGGAGAAATGCGGGTGCTGAACTTGCCATCCGCAGAGGTCTTGGCCTGCTTGATAATCTCGCTTGCGCCCTCCTTGATTACAGACACTACCGCACCAGCGACCGGATTGCCCCTGTTGTCGCTGACAGAGCCCGTAATCGTTGCAAGAGTTCCCTTACCGGCGCTGACCTGAGGTGTTCCAATTGCGAATAATCCGAGAAACACCAATACCGATGAAAGCAGGCGTGACGCTCTTATCATTGCGACGTTAACCTCCCACGTATGCTCCTGGAACGGAGCGGTCGAAGCGGGGCTGATGAAACCTTTCAAGTTGCTCACGAGGGGGAGATCTCCTTCGAGGGTTGTTGCCCTCGATATGGAGCAAAACTTTTCCAGCTGGGGCGAACTGGTTCAGTATAGAAGACTTACGAAACCATGATAACCAGCCATTTTCCGTCAGGCTGCGAAGGCTGTCAAGCATTTATGGGCCGGAAGTAAAGTGGCTTGGCCGACCGTTTTCGGCGTGTTACGATCTAGGCCAGGCCGCTTTTGGCTCACAGCGATTTACGAGTTTTTACGTTTAAACGGCATGATAGACGAAGTTCAATCGACGAAACTACCCAACGGCATTGCCGTTCTGACCGAACATATGCCCGGTCTGAGGTCGGTGACGGCCGGGATCTGGGTGTGTCGGGGGTCGCGCCATGAATCGCCAGAATTGAACGGCATCTGTCACTTTATCGAACACTCGGTTTTCAAAGGCACTCGACGACGCACGGCGCGGGATATTGCCATCGAATCCGACCGTTTAGGGGGACATCTCGACGCCTACACTACCCATGAGATGACTGGATTCGCCATAAAGGTTGCGGACACGGGGCTGCCGGGAGCTTTTGATCTGCTTGCCGATGTCCTTTCGAACCCCAGTTTTGCTCAAATCGACCTTGAGCGGGAACAAAAAGTGATATTGGAAGAGATGAAGATGGTCGAAGACACGCCGGACGAATTGCTGGGGGAACTCTTCAATGCGGCGTATTTTCCGGACCAACCTTTGGGTCGTCCAATCGAAGGCACGCAGAAGACCGTGCCTTCTTTCAATCATGAGACGACGGCAAACTATCATGCGCGGGAATTTTGTGCGAGCAATCTTGTTGTAGCCGCCGCCGGAAATGTAGATCACGGCCGCCTTGTTGATCTGATAAACCGCGCCTTCCCGCAGGGCAATGGAATTCCGCCGCGAGCGCCAGAGCGAACGCCCTGTGCGGCGGCCCCCATCCTCATTGAGCAGAAGAAAGAGCTGGAGCAAGCCCATCTCATCATCGCCACGCCATGGCCCACTGCTCGCAGCCAGGAACGCTATGCAGCCAGTTTATTGGGGTCGATCATCGGAGGCAGCACCTCGAGCCGGCTCTGGCAAAAAATACGTGAGGAGCGGGGGCTTGCTTATTCCGTCGGCGCAGGAGGCACCACGTTTTCGGATGTAGGGGTCTTCACGGTTTATGCTGGAACGTCGCCGGAACAGATGGACGAGGTCGTCGATCTTTCGCTCGCAGAACTGCGGCGCATTGTGCGCGAAAGCGTAACGAAAGAAGAGCTGGCAGTGGCCAAAGAGCAGGCAGTCTCCTCGATTCTACTCGGCCTTGAATCATCGAGCGCCCGCGCCAGTACGCTGGCGCGCCAGGAGATCATCCATGGCCGGCGCATCTCGCCGGATGAAATCATCCGGTACCTGCAAGCTGTAACTCTTGACGATGTACAGCACGTGGCGCAGACCTTCTTCAATAGTGAATCATTAGCGCTCGGCGCGCTGGGAAATCTCAACGGCTTTCATGTGGATCGCTCACGCTTGGAAATCTGACACGCGCGCGCCCATTCCCGCAACCTCCACTAAACAGCGGACAGTGAAACAGCTCCGAGGCCTTTCGCCGCTGTGTAAGAACCGAGAACACCACCGGTATCAAGTGACTGCGTAAAGACTTTTCGTTTCTTACGACAGCCTACTGATCGCCGGACCAGGTTAGATGCTTATATCCGTAGCCGTTTTTGGTGTTAAGTGCTAAAGTCGTGCTTTGCTTTTTCTTTCCATTTGATCTGAGTCGTTAGAATGAAACTTAGCGTTCTGGGCAGCGGTTCAACTGGTAATGCGGTCCTGATCGTGGCCGGTGAAACTCGCGTCCTGGTTGATGCCGGGTTGAGTGCGAAGGAGATTGCGCGCCGGCTTGCTGCAATCGGTGAAGACGTTCAACGACTCGACGGTATCCTGGTAACCCACGAACATGGCGATCACTCTGGCGGCTTGCGAGTCTTACTTCGCTCAGTTGATTGCCGGGTATATATCTCTGCGGAAACTTTCGATGCCTATGTGAGCGAGCGGTTGCTGAGCAACGAAGAGCCCCAGAAGCGGGCCAAAGCTCTCAAGGGCAGAACTGAGGAGATTAAATCGAGCAAGGATTTTCGCATCGGAGAGATCGACTTTCATCCGTTCACCATACCGCATGACGCCGTGGACAATTTTGGCTTCACGGCCACGCACCGGGGCGTGAAAATTGCCACTGTGATGGATTTTGGCCACATCACGACACTGGTAGGCGAGCGTTTGCGGGGATGCGCAGCCATCGTTATTGAGTCGAACCACAGCCGCGATATGTTAAAGGCCTGCGACGCTTATCCCTGGGAGCTGAAACAGCGTATTCTCTCGCGGCTGGGTCATTTATCTAACGAGGACGTGGCTGACTGGTTGCGCCAGGATTTTGACGGCAGCGCGGATTTTATTGTCCTGGCTCATCTCTCACAGCGAGCTAATAATCCATACCTGGCAAAGATTTCCGCTGAAGTTGCGCTCCAGGAACGTTCGCCGCTTTTTCATTCTGATACGCAGATCAGCTTGTCGTTTCCGAAGGAGCCGACGCCCTGGATTGAGGTGTGAGCAACGGCTCAAGCTGTGACTCTCGCGTAAGGATGCAACGTTCGTCTCTGCAATGGCTGACAATTTCGCTTCTCGTCCTCTTCCTGCTCAACTGTGGTTTACGAGCCGAGAGACAGGGTATTCCTTCTGAAGTAGAAGCGACGATTGCATCCATCAGTGACGACATTGCGGCCGAACACTACGAGAAGTTATACGAGGAAGCAGCAGATTTATGGCGACAAGACTCGACTCTTGAGCAATCAAACTCCGTTCTCATGATGATCAGAACAAAGCTTGGCAAGGTGGAGAACCGAACTCTGCATTCTGCGGTGGATCAACAGAATTCTGGTGGCCCGTTGAAGGGGCATGCCTTTATTGTCACTTACGAGACAAAATTCGAGCGTGGCGAAGGCATGGAGACTTTCACACTCATTGAACGCGACCACCAATGGCTGCTGGCACGATATCGGGTTTCTTCTACGGCGCTCAATTAATCCGCAGATGACGCAGATTCACAAAATAAAAACGAAAAGCCGAACGAAGCAATAGAAAAGTGTTCATCAAAAGGCGAGTGGGAATTGGCGCTTGCCTGGTTTCGCACTTGCCGGAGCCATTAACCCATGTATGAGTTGCCTTTCTAAATTGAAGAAATCTGCGTAATCTGTGGATCTATCATGATTCCCCGTTACACATTGCCGGAAATGGGCGCGCTGTGGTCAGACGCGACCAAGTTTCAGAAATGGCTGGACGTGGAAATCGCTGTCTGCGAAGTTCATGCTCAGATGGGAACGATTCCGCGCTCCGCAGTCGAGGAGATCAAAAAGCGCGCCCGTTTTTCGGTGGAACGGATCTATGCGATTGAGAAAACTACAGACCATGACGTAATTGCTTTTACCACCAATCTGGCCGAGTCGATTGGCGAAGCCGCGCGATTCGTTCATTTTGGACTGACTTCATCCGATGTTGTCGATACGGCAAATGCGCTGCTGCTGCGCGATGCCTGCGACCTGCTGCTTGCGAAGACCGATGCCTTGATGACGGTTCTCAAAAGACGCGCCCTCGAGTTTAAGCAGACACCACAAATAGGTCGCACTCATGGGGTTCACGCCGAGCCTACCTCCTTCGGACTTACTTTTGCGCTCTGGTATGAGGAGATGCGGCGCAATCGCGAGCGTCTCCTGCGTGCTCGAGAAACTGTGTCGGTGGGAAAGATCAGTGGCGCCGTAGGCACTTTCGCTTACCTCGATCCTACAGTTGAGAACGAAGTCTGCGCTCGATTGGGATTGAAGCCCGAACCTGTGTCGACACAGGTTGTGCAGCGCGATCGCTACGCGGAATATTTGTGTACGCTGGCGATTATCGCCGCTTCACTCGAGAAGTCTGCCCTGAATGTGCGGCACTGGCAGCGCACTGAAGTACGCGAGGCTGAGGAGCGCTTCAAAGGGGGACAAAAGGGTTCAAGCGCCATGCCCCATAAGCGCAATCCGATACTTTCGGAACGCATTTGTGGCCTGGCTCGAGTAGTGAAGGCAAACAGTCTGGTAGGACTTGACAATGTTCCACTGTGGCATGAACGTGATATTTCCCATTCTTCAGCCGAACGTGTGGTGCTGCCTGACTCTAGTATTGCGGTCGATTATCAGTTGCACAAATCGGCGGCGCTGATTGATGGGCTAGTGGTTTATCCCGCGCGCATGCTGGAAAACCTGAATGCCACCAAGGGAGTGATTTTCAGTGGACAATTATTATTGGCTTTAACTCAAAAAGGGGTTAGCCGTGAGACAGCCTACGAATGGGTGCAGCGGAATGCGATGAAGGTTTGGGACGAAGGCAAGGATTTTGCCGCGCTCGTCCGAACTGACCCCGACATCCGAAGCCAAGTATCCAATAAGGAAATTGAGCAGCTATTCTCGCTTGACTACTACCTCAGAAATACGGATGCGATTTTTAGACGAGTATTTGGGAAATGAGAAATGTCAAATGACCAATGGAAAATGATCCCCCTTCAAGACCGGTGACAATCGTCCACGGTCCATGGTCCATGGTCAATTCTGCCGATTACTTATTCACAATCTTCTCTGCCATGTTCCCGATAATCGGCAGCTTCACAGTTTTCCCCTGGTAAGCCTTCACCGCGGTGAGTATCAGACCGATTAAGAACGCGATCGGCACCAGCCAAACAAACAGCCATACGAGAGAGATAATCAAACCAAATAACGACCCGGCAGCGTCTCCCGCCGTAGATGCAACAGCAGCGCCCAGCACGGTAAAGATAATGCCGATAATAATCAGCACAAACATGACCACCGTATTGGCGATACCAAAGATGATCGACTGCATGGCGTGAAAGCGAATAAATCGGTTCTCCTTTTCGATGAAAAAGAAGATCAGGCCGACGATCCAGATATAGGACAAGGCGGCGGCAATGTTTGGCTCGAGACCGAGTCCGGATTTTTGCGTCGGAGGAGGGGCGCCGTAGCTTGGCTGGCCAGGCGGCGGGTTCTGCATAGTGATTTCTCCTTTGATGTAATCTCAGTTTCGATGACCCGGGCCAGTGATTGAACCCAACACTGGACCAGCACAGGGCAGTCGGTTACCAGTAGCCGGAGATATTATGCCAGCCGCTACACATCACGCAATATTTTGTCTAGTATACTGCCTGGGAGCGACAAGACGGATGAAAGCTAAAGTTTATGTAAACCTTAAACCGGGAGTGCTCGACCCACAGGGAAAAGCAATTCACCATTCGGTCGAACTACTCGGTTTTGCGGGCATCTCCGACGTCAGGCAAGGCAAGTACTTCGAGATCGCGCTTGACGGAACGTTGGGGGAAGAGCAGGCCCGCGAATCTGTCGCGCGTCTGGCGCGAGAGGTACTTTCCAACCCTATAATTGAAGACTACCGAGTGGAGATTGAGACGTGAAATTCGGTGTCATAGTCTTTCCGGGCTCAAATTGCGATCATGATGCTTATCACGTGATCTCAAAACACGTCGGACAGCCGGTCGATTTCATCTGGCATCGCGACACCGACCTGAGCTCTTATGATGCGGTAATCATTCCAGGAGGCTTTTCCTACGGCGATTATCTTCGCGCCGGGGCGCTCGCACGTTTTTCCCCGGTAATGAATTCATTGAAGAATTACGCCCGTGACGGGGGTCTCGTGTTGGGCATCTGTAATGGTTTCCAGATTCTATGCGAAGCGGGTTTGTTGCCCGGCGCATTGATTCGCAACCGGGACCTTCATTTCATCTGCGACCACATTTTTGTGAGAGTGGACAATGCAGAAACGCCATTTACCAATGAATTGACGCGCGGAGCCGTTTTGCGCCTGCCGATCGCGCATGCCGAGGGCAATTACGTTTGCGATGATGCCACCCTGGAAGAACTTCAGCGCGACAATCGAATAGTGTTTCGCTATTGTGACAACGCCGGCAATATTACTGCCGAGTCAAATCCTAACGGTTCCCGTGACAACATCGCCGGAATTTGTAACCACGAGCGCAATGTGCTTGGACTCATGCCCCATCCTGAGCGCGCCTGCGAGGATTTGCTGGGCTCGAGTGATGGACGCGATATCTTTCGTTCCCTTGCCGCCACACTTGCAATTACTGCTTAACTTATAGAATGCTAATTGTACCGCTTGCAAAGATGAATCGCTGGACGACAAGCATAATCGCAGGTCATCTCATGCTTTTGCTTACGCTATCTGCATGTGGGGGAAAGAGAGCTAACCAGGCGAGCAACGCAGGCCCTGCAACCACCGGGGCCTCAGCCGTCAATAGTGCTTCCGGCACTGTGAGCGAGTTGCACATGGCAAGGGACGATGGAAAGGGTAATCCTGGTGTTCAGACCGACCACTTTGGTCCTGAAGACAGAACTATACATTGTGTTGCAGAATTGAAAGGGGCGAAACCTGGCACGTCCATCCGTTTTTCATGGTGGATTGTTGAAGCACAGGGTGCCAACAACGAAAAGATGGAGGAATCTGATTACTCGACGAAGCCGGGAGAAGAAGTGGTCCATGGCCACGTGACTTTACCAAACGATTGGCCGCCGGGTAAGTACAAGGTCGATGTATCGGTTAATGGTAAGCCTGATAAGACGATTCAGTACACCGTTGAATAAAGGATTTCGAATGGCAAGTGACCCTCAATTACAGGGTCTTTGATTCAATGAAACGTGTTCTTCCCATTGTGATTATTCTTGTGGCGCTGGCGGTTGCACTCGGCGCCGCATGGTACCTGAAGCAAAATGCGACTCGCAGTACGGCACCGGTCGCGAACGGCCCAGTCGCTCCAGTGCCTGCCGGCAAACCGGCTCCGACGGTCGTGGAACCTGGAGCTCAGCCACCACACGCCATAGGTGTCGCAGGAGCGCCCGTAACCCTGGAGGAGTTTGGGGACTTCGAATGTCCGCCCTGCGGAAGGTTGCATCCGGAACTTAAGCAGATCGAGCACGAGTACGGTCAGCGAGTACGAATAATTTTTAGAGAGCTTCCCTTGGTGCCTACACATGCGCACGCGCTAGCCGCCGCCCGAAACGCAGAAGCCGCAGGCTTGCAGGGTAAGTTCTGGGAGATGCACGACCTGCTCTACGAAAACCAGAAAACGTGGCACGCAGCCTTCGACGTGCGCCCGATCTTCGAGGGCTACGCGACACGGATTGGTCTGGATCTAGAGCGCTTCAAACGCGACCTCGGCAGCGAAATGGTTGAAAGGCGCATTTTCCTCGACGGCAAACGCGCGCATTCGCTCGGCGTGGAGAGCACACCAACCGTGTTTCTCAATGGCCGTGAACTCAGTTTCGAATCACTGGCTCTGGATAAACTGCGGGGACAGATCGACGCGGAGCTGGCGAAGGCCGCAAAATGAACCTGCCTGGTTCTTTGGTTGACACCTCACAGCAGACGACCAATCTGAAGAATTCAGTTCTGGGCGGGCCGATCATCTACGGTGTTGCCGCATTAGTCTCACTTGTAGGGCTGTTTGACGCCATCTATCTGACTATTGGGCATGTCACTGGTCGCAGCCTTCGTTGCACCATTGTGACGGGTTGTGACGAAGTGCTGAGCAGCCCTTACGCGACGGTTCTCGGCATACCTCTGGCCTTAATTGGCGCTGTCGCCTATTTTACCTGCTTCAGTCTGGCTACCCTTGCCGCATTCGGTTATCGGACTGCAGGGAAACTGTTGACCCTGATCGTGGCACTAATGTTCCTCACAACACTCGCTCTACTCTATCTGCAAGCATTCGTCATTGGCCATTTTTGCCAATTCTGTCTGATTTCCGCGGCAGCCACCTTCGCCCTTGCGGCTTTGCTCCTCGCGAGGCGCTTCAACTGGCCGACTTCGCTGAGATCGCGCGGATCCGGAAGGTGAACTTAAGAATCAGGTTTAGCTTGAACTTAAGCTCGGCCCTGAGGCATACTTGCAGGCGTCAGGCTCCTACTCTCGCGCATCAACGGCGATTGCGCCTGTCCGTGACCGTAAAAGCGACGACGTTCGGCTGAGGAGAGAGTGAGGCAATTGTCAACTTTAGAAGCGCTCTCGAAGTTTTAAGAGCACCGGGTGCGTCGCGTTTCGCTTCAATGGCCGAGTAAACTCCCCGCTTGGATCTGCGAATCCACTTTTAGCCCGCGCTTCCGTCGAACTAAAGGATACGAAAGTAGAAATGGGTACAAAACTATACGTAGGAAACCTCTCGTTCCGTACAACGAGCGAGGAGCTCCGCGAGGCTTTCTCTGCAGTAGGGACAGTCGAGTCAGCATCTGTAATTGAGGATCGAGACACTGGACGATCGCGCGGTTTCGGCTTTGTGGAGATGGCTACCCCGGAAGAGGCAGCTGCTGCCATCGAACAGTTTAACGGCAAGGATTTTGGCGGTCGCAATCTGACTGTCAATGAAGCAAAACCCAGAACGGACCGCGGCGGAGGTCGTGGAGGTTACGGCGGTGGCGGGCGTGGCGGCGGCGGTTATCGCGGTGGCCGCGATCGTGATCGAGGCTACGAGCGCGAACCGCGTTGGTAGCCGGCTTGTAGGATCGAAGCTAGCCTCAAAAAGATCTAACAAATCACACGAAACTGCCCAACAACCAGTTGGTGTAAGTTCGTGTAACAAGTGATTTCGTGGATCGCGTGGATAAAGACTTTACCTCCGTGCAGCAGGCGTCAGCTTGAATTTCAGCCGCTCGGCGCCTCGCCAAACCTCAACCTCATATTCTTGCCCGGCCTTCATCTCACCCAGAGCATAGGTGTAGTCGTAGACATTGCGCACTTCGCGACCGGCAATCATCACAATCCTGTCCCCAGCCTTTAGACCCGCCTTCTCGGCAGGCGAGTTATTGCGCACCCCATCGAGCAGCAACCCATTATTGGCATCAGCGTAGTTGGGGATCGTCCCAAGATAAACTCGGAAGCCGCTTGAACGGCCCGCAGATTCGCTTCTTGCAACAGTGTAGGTCGGGCGTTTCATATCGCCATCAATGTCGCGCATGACCCGGCTTACAAGCACTAGTATGCGTGCTTCATCTGCATAGTTGATCCTATCGGCTGTGTCGGAGGGCTTATGATAATCCTCATGCGTGCCGGTCCAAAAAAACAGCACCGGGATCTGTTTGGCGTAAAAGGATGAATGGTCACTGGGTCCATAGCCATCTTCATTGAGACTCAATTGAAACTTCCTTCGACCGTTGCTTGCCGAGCCGTTGCCGCTCGATGTATGGCTGCTGGCCGACACACTATCAGCGGCACCGTCACCGGCTTTGATAATCGAATTCTGAGTGGGATTTGCGTTCTCAATAATCCGGCGCCATTCCGCCGAGGTTCCAAGTCCGCCAATTATCAGCCGGTCGTCTTTCATCCTCCCGATCATATCCATATTGATCATCGCTACTGTGGAGCCAAGAGGTATGATTGGATGGTTAACATAGTAATTTGAGCCGAGCAGTCCTTCTTCTTCGCCGCTGAAGGCAATGAACACAATTGTGCGTCGTGGTTTTGGTCGATCGCTGACAAACAGGCGCGCAATCTCCATCATTCCGGCCACGCCTGAAGCATTGTCGTCGGCGCCATGGTGCACGTCGCCTTCACGCTGCGCGAGGCTGCCCTCACCGCCTCGACCCAGGTGATCGTAGTGTGCCCCGACGACGATTGCCTCTTTCTTTAGAATCGGGTCTGCGCCTTCTAGTATGCCGATTACATTTGACGCGACTACTTCCCGGCGAACGATGTCAGTCGCTAACGTTAGAGACAATTCCGGGAATTTGATTGGCGCACGAGTAGACGCTTTCAAGGAGTTTTCCAAGTCTGCCAGCGACGAGCCACTGGTCTTGAGAATGTAGTCAACAACCTGTCGCGAGATTCCGATTACCAGCAAGCCAGCATCGCCCGCGCTGTTGTCATAGCGCAACCTCGCAAGACGGTCATCCTTGAATGTCTCTTCACCTGCAATTACCACCAGTGCTTTCGCTCCCGCGTTGCGCGCAGCGATAGCCTTCCACCGTACGTCTTCGTAGCGGGCAAACTGGCCGTGCGGATTGTCGCCGTCAGGCGTGCCCGAAAGCGCAATGGCGATCTTGCCTGCGGCAGCCGCTGGATAGTCGTTGTGATTAAGTTCGGAAGCGGTTATGCCGTAACCCACAAAAATGGCGGGGGTGTTTTCAAGCCGGCCATTGACGGAGAGTCCTAGCGGCATCCAATCCTCGACCAGTTTTAGGGTTGTGGATGGCTTATCAGCCGCGAATTGCAAAGAGAGTTCATTACCTCTGCCGAGTTCAACGCCAGCGACATAAGGAAAGCGTTGCAGGAAGCGTGACAGCGCCTCGCCCCGATTCCGTGGTGCACGGCCCATCTGAATCGCAGGCCGCAGACCTAGTCGCGAAAATTCGCCGGCGATGTAGTGAGCAGCATCGTTAGCGCCGGCTGTTCCCGTGCGCCGGCCCTCAAGAGCATCAGACGCCAGATACGAAACGTGCCGTCGCAGCAGCTCGGGGCTCGGTGAACTCTGGTTGGAGGATTGCTGGCCAAGCGCTGCGACAACGGAAATCGTCGCGGCGAGAACCAGAATGTAATAGGTACGAGCAAATTTATTAATTCGCATTTTTCAAACTCTCTTATTCAAGAAATAGATTCGCGAACCACCTTCCCCAAAATCATCTATTCGACCCAGTCGGCAATAAAGACGTTAGTGTCACCACGTGATTTTGCGTTGCGATTGGAAGCAAACACAAGCTTAGTGCCGTCGGGCGAAAACATCGGAAAGCCGTCAAACGTGTCATTATAGGTGATGCGTTCCAAACCTGTCCCGTCGACATTAATCCTATATAGATCAAAATTCCGGCCCTTTGGATCGTCCATGTTTGAAGCGAAGATCACCCTTTTGCCGTCAGGAAAGAAATAGGGTGCGAAGTTGGCTTTTCCATTATGGGTAATCTGTCGCTTCATTGACCCATCGGCTTTCATCACCCAGATTTCCAGTGTTGTTGGTCGAATGAGGTTCTGTTTTAGCAGTGCCTGATAATCGGCCTTCTCCTGATCTGTGGTGGGGTGGTTGGCTCGATAGACGATTTGCCGGCCATCGAAAGACCAGAACGGTCCACCATCGTACCCCAGGTCATGAGTAAGCCGGCGCACGTTTTTTCCGCGGCTATCCATTGTATAGATCTCTAAATCGCCGTCACGCATTGACGTAAATACTATTCTACGGCCGTCCCGGGAGATGACCGCCTCGGCGTCGTAGCCCGGGCTGGTAGTCAACTGTTTCAAATCCGCGCCATCAGTCCTGGCCGTAAAAATATCGAAGCTGGGATAGACAGCCCACACATACCCTTTGGAAAAATCAGGTCGGGGTGGACAGTCCTTGCCACTCAGATGGGTTGAAGAATAGAGAACTCGGTCGCCACGAGGAAAAAAGTAGGAGCACGTTGTGCGGCCAGCGCCTGTGGAGATCATCTTCACGTTAGAGCCATCAGCGTTCATCGTAAATATCTGATCACACTGGAGTCCCTCGCGAGTGGACTGGAAGATCACCCTCTGGCCGTCCGCAGAGAAATAGGCCTCCGCATTTTCGCCGCCGAATGTGAGTTGCTTGATGTTGCGGACGTACTTCTCTTCCGGAAGGCGTAGTGAATCGTCCTGCGAAAACCGCCCACTGACTGTCCAGTTGGAACCCAGACAGACAAAGGCGGTAACAAAGAAAAGTAAGGATAATCTCACCAGGTTGTCGATCCTTTGATTAGTTATTAAAAGCAGATCCTATGCAACAGCCAGCGCCTCGTTTAAGAGTTGCTCCTGTTCCCTCTGATGCACTGCATAAGAACCGGTTGCCGGGCTTGCTGACGGCGACCTCCCCACGTAGATAGGTCGCTCGCATTCGGAAAGGAGTCGTTCCAATCGCGACTCAACAAAGGTCCAGCCGCCCATGTTCTTCGGTTCTTCCTGAACCCAAACGAGTTGCCGCGCCTTTGGGTAGGAGGCGATGACCTGGCTAATCAGGGAGGTCGGGAATGGATAGAATTGCTCCAGCCGGACAATTGCGACGTGGCTCGCCCCCGATGTCCTGCGCGCTTCCAGTAGATCATAAAAAACTTTTCCGCTGCACAGCAAAAGCCGTTCAATAGCCTGCGCTTCCTTTACTTCCATATCGTCAATTACTGGACGAAAGCCGCCACTGGTTAGTTCAGCCAAATTCGAAGTGGCTGCCGGCAGTCGCAGCAAGCTCTTCGGAGTCATGATTATCAATGGCCGTTCCATTCCGGGTAGAACCTGTCTCCGCAGCAGGTGGAAGTATTGAGCCGGTGTCGAAGGATTGGCGACTTGAAGATTGTTCTCGGCACAAAGCTGAAGATAACGCTCTAGTCGTCCGCTCGAGTGTTCCGGTCCCTGTCCTTCATAACCGTGAGGCAGTAGCATTGTCAGACGAGACGTTTGCTTCCACTTGTCTTCAGATGCGGCAATGTACTGATCGATGATCGTCTGAGCCCCGTTCCCGAAGTCTCCGAATTGAGCTTCCCAGATTGTTAAGCCGTCAGTATCGATCACGGAATAACCATACTCGAATCCCAGCACGCCTTCTTCTGACAGCGAGCTATCAAGCACTTGAAAGCGAGCATCAGGCCGATCATCGGAGCGCAGTTCGGAAAGCGGAACCCAGGCTCTTCCCGTTTGCGTGTCATAGAGCACCGCGTGCCGCTGGCTAAAGGTCCCGCGGCCGGAATCCTGGCCGCTAAGGCGAACTCGAGAACCTTCCAGCACTACTGAACCGAAAGCCACTGCCTCGGCAAAGGCCCAATCGATCGGCAAGAGGCCCTCGCCCATCTTCGCCCGCCGCGCAAGCTGTCCGACCATTTTCGGATTGACGCTGAAGCCTTCGGGAACAATGGCAATTTTCTGCGCGATGTTGTGAACATCTTCCGGCGCAACACTTGTCTCCACAATCACCGAGCCGTCCGTTTCAGCGACTGAGGCTCGCAGCGGAGTCTGTTCCTGCTGGGCCACGAGCTCCTTGGCCCGCGCCAGCGCGTCTTCGTAGCGCCGCACGCGCTCCTCGATAAGCTTCTTCAATTCGCTTTCATCAATGACGCCTTCCTTAATCAGACGCTTTGAATAAAGTGTCCTGACGCCCGGATGCGCCTTTACACGCGCGTACATAAGCGGCTGAGTGTAGCTCGGTTCGTCAGTCTCGTTGTGGCCGAGTCGACGAAAGCCCACCACATCCAGCACCACGTCTTTGTTAAATTCCTGGCGATAATCGAGCGCTATCTGTAGCACGCGGTACGCGGCTTCCGGATCGTCGCTGTTGATATGGAATATTGGCAACTGCGTCATTCGGGCAACGTCAGTGGAGTAGATCGTTGAACGGCCGGCTTGTGGTGACGTAGTAAAGCCGATCTGGTTGTTGATGATGATGTGAATTGTGCCGCCAGTGCGGTAGCCACTCAAAGCCGCAAGGTTTAGAGTCTCCATGACAATGCCCTGGCCCGCGAATGCCGCATCACCGTGGAGCAGCACCGGCAGCGCATGATCGATAGTCTCTTCTCGTGGCATGCCGAGCCGGTCGCGCATGTGATCTTGTTTCGCCCGCACCATGCCTTCCACCACCGGATCGACCGCTTCAAGGTGACTCGGATTAGGCGATAGAGTGAGCCGAACGGTTCGCCCACTAGCAGTTTGACGTTCCCCGACCGCACCTTGATGATATTTCACATCGCCTTCGTCCGCCGGAAACTCCGGATGAACGGAACCTTCAAAGGCTGCGAAGATTCGCTCACAGAAGTGACCAATCACGTTTGCGAGCACGTTGAGGCGGCCCCGGTGGGCCATGCCCAGTGTGATGTCTTCCACGCCACGTGCTGCCGCGCCTTCAATTAACTGATCGAGCAGGGGAATGATTGTCTCGCTACCTTCGAGCGAAAACCTCTTTTGGCCCAGATACTTGGTATGAAGAAAACGTTCAAACTGCTCCGCCGAGACCAATTTCCACAGCAGTTGCTTTTTGATCTCCACCGGGAGCGGCGTTGGATGCACAAACTCGCGCCGAATCTGTTCGCGGATCCAGAGCTTCTCTTCTTTACTTTGGATATGCCGGTACTCGACACCTACCTTGCCGCAATACGCGCGCTGCAATATTTCGAGTATTTCGCGCAAGGTAGCGCTCTCCTGGCCTCCCAGACCGCCGGTAATAAACTCTCGGTCAAGGTCCCAGATCGTAAGTCCGTAAGTTTCAATATCCAGTTCCGGGTGATACAGCACCGGCATGGCGTGCAACGGGTCGATGTCGGCAATCAAATGACCGCGCACACGGTACGCATTTATTAGCTCGATCACTCGCGCTTCCTTGATCGTTTGCTCGCGTACCTGATCGCCCGGAAGAAAGAAGGGGTTCCGATCCAGGTTCCAACGCAGCGGCGCATGCGGAATACCTAAATCCTCAAAGATGCTGTCGTAAAACTTCTCCTTGCCGATAATGAGCTCGTGCACTCGCGCCAAAAAAGCCCCCGATTCGGCGCCCTGAATAATGCGATGATCATATGTGTTGCTAATGGTGATGCTCCGGCTAATCCCGAGCTGCGATAAGGCTTCCGGCGCCATAGCCTGATATTCAGCCGGATACTCGATGGCGCCTGTTGCAATGATCGCTGACTGCCCCGCCAATAAACGTGGAGTAGAAGCCACGGTACCGAGCGTTCCCGGATTGGTAAGTGAAATAGTTGTGCCCTGAAAGTCGCCAACCTGAAGCTTTCCTTCCCGGGCGCGTCTTACGATGTCGTCATAGGCTGCCAGGAATTCGGAGAATCGAAGCTTGTTTGCGCCTTTGATGTTAGGAACCAGAAGTGTGCGCGCGCCATCTTTCTTTGCGAGGTCTATCGCGACACCGAGATTTACCTCTTCCCTAATAATTCGCGTCGGAACATCATCAATCACCGCATAGCCATCGTTGAGTTGGGGAAACTCGTCCAGGGCGCGTACGAGAGCCCAGGCAATCAAATGTGTAAATGACGCCTTGCCCCGATCGTTCTCTGCCAGATATTTATTGATGATGCGACGGTTTTCATCGAGCAGCTTGACAGGAATACGCCGCTGAGAGGTGGCGGTGGGCACACCCAGACTTGCCTCCATGTTCTCCACGATTCTAAGCGCTGCGCCGCGAATCGGTCGGGTCTCCATTTGCGGTTCCAGGGAGGTGACCTGCGCTGGTTCGGGCGGCGGTATGGGCGCCGCTTTGGCAGCAGTGGGCATAGCTTCTACGGTTGCCGAGGGAAGAGTTGGAACGACGGCGGCTCTTTGTCCGTTCTCCTTGGACTCTTCTTCTTGCGGCCGACTGCCATCTCCCAGAAGTTCCGAAAAATACGCGCGCCAGGACTCGTCCACCATGTCTGGATTGGAGCGAAAGCGACTGAGCAGAGCTTCAACATAAGTCGCATTCGGACCAAAGTTCTCGGCAATAATCTCCGAAAGGTCTGATCTAACTCCCTGACTCACCTCTACTCACCTCTTCTTAAAAGGCAAAACGATTATCGCAGTGTCTCCACGCTGCCCAAAACTTTCTCTCCCTGCGATATGGCTCACACAATAGACTACCATCTTTCGGCGAGACGATGAATCTGACGCGCCGCCGACAGAACGTACGCTATAATCCGGCGCCGACAAGTGGTCCAGTCAGTTTACTCTAGCTTACCAATCCTGCTTTAGATTTCATTGAGGAGCTGCCCAATGCGATTCTGGAACAATCCGCGGGTTCTAATGCTTATTATCGCAATACTCTGTGCCTCGCTCCTAGGTGCGAGCTACCTATATTTCTACTCGCCCGTAACAACGGTGATTCTCGTGCGCCATGCGGAGAAGAACATAGAGCCGAATAATCCGAACCCAACATTAAGCCCGGCGGGAGAACAAAGGGCGCAGGAGTTGGAGCGGATGCTTGCGAACTCCGGCATCACGGCAATTTACGTCACTCAGTACCAAAGGACACAACAGACCGGGCAACCGCTGGCAAAACGTCTGGGTGTGAAGTCTATCCAAGTGGAATCTTCCAATCCGCAAGAAGTCGTTAGACAGATCAAGGCAAGCCGGGCAGACAGGTCGATCCTGGTAGTGGGACATAACAACACCGTTCCGGCCATTGTCGCCGGTCTGGGTGGCGGTGATTATCCGGTCATCCCGGAGACGGAATACGACAACATGTTCGTTGTAACTTTGTACAGATTTGGAAAGGCAAAGACTATCCAACTCAAATATGGCAGTCCCATTCCGGCCGCCGGAAATCAAATGATGACTACTCCTTAGCGATGGAGTCCCATCTCGATCGACTTTAGTGACTCTGTTCGTGTCTTTTCGCGCGATTTCGTGGATCTTCTTTGTGCGGGATTACGATCCACTAAGCCACCCAAGCAATCACGAAACCTCTTTTGACTCCACTAAACCACACGAACAAACACGAAACCAGAAGCTTTGTGGGCCCGAGAGAAGTGAGCATGTTTGTTACTGCAAATCCATTTTCGAGACGCTGCACTAGGGAGTGGCCCGTAACGGATTACGCATCTGGAGGTTAAGTTCGACAGGTACAACCCGTTTCGGTTTGAAAATCAATTTCTTGAACTGGCCGAAAACATAGACGACGCCGTTTACGGGCCACATTTCGCGTGGGGATGCCCAATCCATCACAGCGCCAACCAGGGCACTCGGCATTCCCACAAAGACCACCAGAGGTCTTTGGAGAACCAGTGGGCGATCATTTGGCAATTCAAATGAGCTGTAATAGTCGTCAACTTCAACTGCGGTGTCGTTGATCGACATGTCCTCAAAGGACAGGAAGTCGACCCGTCCCTTCTGCTTCACCGGCGACACTACAATCGGTAGCTCCAACGTGACGCCAAGCGGTGTGATCCGCACAACTCGTGCCTCGCCAAAAGTTATTAGGCCGGCTGATGAGCCGTCGGACTTTGAATTCCGCACTTCGACAGTGGCCTGCTCAACTTTGTATCCACGAATTGTTTTTGGATACGCGCGGCTGGTCGATTCGCTGTCCTGCGCCACTACGGCGCCTGCGCTCAGGATGACGACGTTCAAAAACAGGAGTGCTTTGAGTGCAGCCTTTGGGAAGATCATTAAGCCGTCTCCAATAGTATGGCGCCAGGAACCGGCGACTTTGCTGTTCGCTTGATGAGAACCGGAAGGTCAAGAACCAGGGCGACTCTTCCATCGCGTAGCTCAGTCGCGCCGGCGACACCCTGCCAACGCCCCGCATGACGCCCGAGATGGCGCACCAGAATCTCCTCCACGCCTTCCGTTGAATCGACGATCAGACCAACACGCCGGCGGGTTCCAGCGTCGGCCATCGCAGCTTGATCCGGGATCTCACATATCAACACATCAAAATCATTCTCTGGAGGTTCTTGCGGGTCTTGGCCCAAAAGCTGGCGCAAGCGCAGGATCGGCAAATGCTCCAATTCCAATTCCATCCCCTCGGCCCTCTCTGCGATTTCCGCGGCATCCATTCTACGAATGCTCACTGCTTGCTCAGCATCTATACAGTAACGGTTACCTGCCGAGGAAATTAGTCTAGCCCTCAAGAGGCCAAAAGTGACCGGCAGGTGAATCTCAAAACGCGCCCCGCGGCCGGGTTCGCTGGAAACTCGAACTTCACCACCCGCTTGCTCCACAGCGGTTTCAACTACGTCGAGGCCAACCCCCCTGCCCGAAATGGTTGAAGCCGTTGCCAGAGTCGAAAAGCCAGGCCGGAATATCAAGCGCAAACTTCTTTCGAGGTTCAGACTCTCGCCTTCGTCAATTAAGCCCAACTCCGCCGCCGCGCGGGAGATCACTTGCGGATCGATCCCGCAACCGTCATCGGTTACACGGATACAAGTGCGACCGCCCGCCTTAAATGCTTCGATTCGCACACGTCCTTCTGCTTCTTTTCCTGCCCGCAAACGCTCAGTAGGAGTTTCGATTCCATGGTCTACAGCATTGCGAACGAGATGCACGACCGCATCTGCAACGGCCTCGCATAGCAGCTTATCCGCGCGAATGTCAACTCCTTTCGACTGGATGTCGACCTGCTTTCCGGCGGCTCGGGCAGCCGCTCGGCCTGCTCGTTCCGCACGTTTAAGAAAGGGTCCGATAGTTGTCATTCTTAAGTTAATGATCTCTTCTTCCAGCGCCAGAAAAGATTGCCTGAATTGTTCTGCTTGCAATTTAAGCTGCTGTTGCTCCTGGCTATCAGCAGTTTTTGTCAGCGCCGAAGAAAGCGTGTCACTCGTGGTTCGAAGGAGCTGGTGTGCAGATGAGATGAGGTGGTCGAGCTGCTCGAGATTAGTGCGGACAAAGTTTGCCAGCGAAAAGAGTGGTGAGAGCTCACTGCGTTGGAGATCCGGAGCATGCTGAACTTGAGCATTAGCCAACTCATTCAGCTTGACGCCGGGAAAATCCTGCAACTCTTTCTGAAGATCAGAGATATCGCCTTGCGTCGCAAAAAGAGTGCGAAAGTTGATCTGGTCCGGACGATCGGTGACAACCGTGGGCGAGGTTGAAACTACATCTCCGTGTGCAGCCAGCTTCTCCTTTAGGTTGTAGTACTGTTGATCGAAGTCGGCTACATTGAATTTCGTTTCGACAATGAAGATGTGCGCACCCTGCTCCACCTGTTGGCCCAGACGTTCCTTCTCCTCTGCGCCAAGGCATTGCCACAGGTCGGCCGGCAATGCAGCAAAGATAGCTTCAACGTCCGGCGGCACGGTTGAACCATCGTTTTGCCCGGCATGTCGCATCGCCTCGAATAGCGTTCGCCGCGAAGGCTCAATCACCCCCGAAGCTGCCAGACGGAGGCTGTCGGCCAGTGCGGCAGTAGCGTCTTCACACGCATTAAAGACGGTAGCGGTCAATGCGGTGCGTCCTGAGCGCATGCCGGTGAGTAAATTCTCAAATTCATGGGCAATTTCTCCCAGACCGGGTAAGCCAAAGGAAGCTGCCGAGCCCTTTACGTTGTGGACGCGCCGAAAAATGGAGTCGAGCAGTTCGCGTTGTTGCCCATCTTTTTGAGGATGCTCACGAAGGTTCTCCAGATCGAGAAAGATCTGCTCGACGACGTCTATGGTCTCTGCAAGATACTCTTGACGCGATCTTTCCACAGCGGAATAGTAATGGGAAACTGGGTGGTTAGGGAATAGAATACTTGCCGGGAGTATTGTCTCAGCTATGGACTTTCTATCTCCTCTGAAGGTTTTGATGACTCATCGTCAGAGGAGTATTCGGATTCTTCCGCCTCGACATGCGTTTGCGGCAGCTGCTCATCAAGATCGCGCTTGATAGCATCCAAAATGCCGTTAATAAACTGCGTCGCTTCATAAGTCGAGAAGCGGCGCGCGATCTCAAGCGCTTCGTTGATGGCTACCGTTCGTGGCGTGGGTTCGTAAAGAAACTCGTATACAGCCAGACGCAGGATGTTACGGTCAACGATCGCCATGCGCGAAATACGCCAGTGCTCCGCGCGTGAGCGGATCCGTTCATCGAGTGTTTCAAGGTGGGCAAGCGTTCCGCTGGCCAGGCGTGTTGCGAAATCGCGAGCAGACTGTTCAAGATCTATTTCGCCAAGCTCAGCCCAGTAACTCCGCACCACTTCGGCCGAGGGTGTTTCGGCGATATCAGCAGCAAAGAGCATTTGCAAGGCGCACTCACGGGCCTTACGTCGCGAACCCATATCAATTACCGCTCGAGGGGTGACAAGTGAGAGGGAATTTCATCCTTATCACTGGTTACCTTCACTGCTTAAAAGATTCCTTATAAAGATTAACTAACTCAACAGCCGACGTAGCTGCTTCAAAACCCTTGTTGCCCAACTTGACGCCGGCGCGATCAATTGCCTGGTCAAGCGAGTCTGCCGTTATTATGCCGAAAATCACTGGCACGCCAGTTTGCATACCAGCCTGGGCAATCCCGCGCGTTACCTCATTGGCAATGTACTCAAAGTGCGGTGTCTGCCCACGAATTATCGTGCCCAGGCAAATGACCGCATCAAATCTGAGCGACTGCGCCAGCTTGAGAGCGATCAGCGGTATCTCGAACGACCCCGGCACTCTATAAACGCTGACGGCTTTTTCTTCAGCGCCCAGCCGCTCGAGAGCGTCAAGCGCCCCCTCTAGTAGCCGGGAGCTGATAAAGTCGTTCCAACGGCTCGCCACTACTGCAAAGCGAAACCCTGCGGCATTGAGACGACCTTCATAGACTAATGGTTGCAAGAGGCTTTCATACTCCCTCATGCAGCATGATGCGAAAACTCTTGCAGTATAGCAAGTTACTTCAGTTTGTGCTCACAAGAATTCTGATTGATTGGGCGCCAGTGGAGGCGCTGTTGCAATTAATGTCAACTCAGTTTACACCCGGCTTAACGGCAGTGCGGTTGAGTATCGAATACGAGGCCGCAGACGTTAGAGGAGGTTCATGGGAACCGGGTTCTTGGCGTCCTTAGTATAATCATAAAATCCACGACCCGACTTGCGACCATAGAGTCCCGCGAGAACCATACGCTTCAATAAGGGTGGAGGCGCGAACCGTTTCTCGCGGAATTCGTTGAACATAATCTCGGCAATGTAGTAGGTAGTATCGAGCCCTACGAAGTCCCCCAACGTGAACGGCCCCATGGGGTAGCCACAACCGAGCTTCATTGCGTTATCAATGTCAACAATCGACCCCACGCCTTCCTCCAATGCCCGAATCGCATCGAGCATGTAGGGCACGAGCAGACGGTTCACAATGAATCCTGTTGTGTCGCCGGCGCGTGCCGGCACCTTGCCTAGCCTCTTGCCGAATTCGACTGCCTGCTCGTATACAGCTTCATCGGTAAGAATGGTTTTTACTACTTCAACAAGCTTCATAAGTGGTACAGGATTGAAAAAGTGCAGGCCGACGAATCGCCTTTGACGTTCGGCAGAGACCGCAGTCATGATTTCGGTAATAGATAATGAGGAGGTATTGGAGGCAAAAATTGCCTGAGGTTTACAAATGCGATCGAGCTCAGCAAAAGTCTTCCGCTTTTCATCGAGATTCTCGATTATGGCTTCGATCACGATGTCACAATTTGCCAGGCTCTCGAAAGATGTAGTGCCGGACAAACGAGCGCGAGTCTGTTGCTGCTGTTCAACGCTAATCGTTCCTTTTTCGGCAAATTTCGCCAGCGACCTTTCGATGCCTGCGAAGCCTGTGCTAATTAAGTCGTCAGAGACTTCTCGTACCACAGTTTCAAATCCAGCAGTCGCGGTCACCTGAGCGATGCCTGACCCCATCAGCCCGCAGCCAAGCACGGCCACTTTTCTTATCTCCATCTCGTCTCCTCTCTTCTCGGTAGGTTAATCTGGGCAATCTGCGGACAAACCGTGGCTCAGGGACTCGGTGAACCCGATACTTCCTGGAGTCCCGCATAGTTCTTTCCTTCGGTTTTCAGCCACTCATTGTACTTTTGCGACCAGGCGCCGAATTCCTTAATCAATTCGTGCTCACGCTGCCGCAATTCTTTCCCCGCACGCTCATCGGCCGCCGCCCGATCATCATTCAACTTCTTTGCCTTAATCAGAAGCGGTTTGAGACTCTCGCGCAGCTCATCAGCATTAGCATTTAGCGAGGGTGCCGACTCGAGCGCCTTCAACGCCCCGTCTATCTCGCTGGCGTCTTTCCTGGCAACCACACTATAAAAAACCTCCTGAGCTTTGTTCATCGCCTGCGCGAAGTTTAAGAACTCCACATTCTCTTCGCGGAGTGGCTCAGCCTGATTAACAGGCGCCGCAAGAGGATGAGGAAAATGTTGGACGACTTTGAAAAAACTGATTGCCACCAGGGCGATGGCAGCAACCTGCAGGACGTACCAGAAAAATGCCATCCCGGCTTTGGCCCCCGGTCTGCGATACCCCACCACCAGCGCCAGAGCCGCGCCCGATACTAGTCCACCCAGATGAGCGGCATTGTCAATAAACCCGCGACCAAGGTACCCGATGAACAAGTTAATAAGAATGATCGGCAGCATTCCGGTTCCAAAGGCGCGTTTAAACCCTTCCGGCAATTCGTGACGAAACTTGATGCCAAAAATGAACAACACTCCTACCAGGCCGAAGAGTGCGCCGGAAGCTCCCGCCGATGGAACGTCCTCGGGTCTAAACAGGAATTTTCCCAGTGGACCCAGTCGCGGACTGGGCGTCCCGACGGTAAGGTAGCTGGCAAAAACAGCTGCAATGCCAGTCAATACCCAAAAAACGACAAACTTAGCGGAGCCATATAGCTTTTCAACGTATGGGCCAACAACCCACAAGCTATACATGTTCACCATCAAATGCAGAATGTTCACATGAACGAACATCGGTGTCACAAAACGCCACCATTGATGAGAGACACGAATCAAAAAATTCTGCTTTGCTCCGTAGGCCAGCAACACTTGGGGCGAAAAGACATCGACGATGTGCGAGTGCAGGCCACTGGACTGCCACATCAGGAGAAAAATCAGAAAGTTTGCGATCAGGAGGATGATTGTGAATTTGTAAGGACGGCCCAGGATTGCCCGGGCAAAGCGGAGCGTCTCGCGGTCGGCTGCGTGATGGGCGATTTCCGGCGAGTTATTTCCCTGAGCAACGGCACCACAAACAGCACAGTGGTCTTCACCAGCGCCGATGATTGCGCGACAATTACGGCACATGCTGGGCCGTCCCTGGTTGGGCGGGTTTGGCTGAGTTTCGGGCAAGTATCTACACCAACGAGCGTGACGCTTGTTCAAGCATCACGCCCCAAAAGTTTTTACGATTTAGCGAAGCCGACCGCGGTTCCTTCTCAAGAGCCCATCTTCTCGAGCAGGTTGACCAGATCATCGGCGTGTTCCTCTTCGACGGCCAGGATCTCTTCCATCAGCCGGCGAGTTGTCGGATCGTCATTGCCAAAGTAGCTTATCATCTCCCGGTAACTGTCGATGGCGATGCGTTCGGCAACCAGATCTTCCTTGATCATGTCGTTGAGTGTGTCGCCTTCAACATACTCAGCATGACTCCTCATCAAGAGACCGTCCGGATTGAAGTTTGGCTCACCTCCCAGTTGCACAATCCGCGCGGCAATCTGGTCGGCGTGACCTTGTTCGTCATTGGCATGTTGCAGAAACTCAGCTGCCACGCTTTCGGCATTGATGCCGGTGGCCATAAAGTAATGGCGCCTGTATCGAAGCACGCAAACTATCTCGGTGGCGAGCGCCTCGTTCAAGAGCTTAATCACGGTCTCGCGATCAGCACTATAGCCTGCCGTTACCGCGCCCTTCTCGATATGAGTGCGAGCGCGTTCGCGCAACGTTTTAATGTCGGTCAGAAATGGTTTATCAGCCACGAGCGGTGACTCCTCTTCATTGGATTTAGGGGGAGCACGATATTACTCGTCGGCTGAGAGAGGAGCAAGCCGCCTTATGTTCAGGGACGGCACTCCGTTTCCCGCCCTATTTCGCAATCGCAGCCTAGAACGGCGAAGGCGCGGCCACTGAGTTCACCAGCTAGCGCGAACGTGGCAGATGTTAAATGGAAACCATTGCGCTTTGCTACGGCTGTGCCGCCCGATGTGCGGCGGTGGCTTGCCTCGCCGGAACGCGCCTCAATGAGGTTGGGCTGTGCCCTCAATTGGTTGCGCCCAAGTTCTTCGATTGAACCTGTGCTCGAGACAGTCATGGGGCACAGCCCATAATCAATCAAACGCGTTCCGGCGAGGCAAGCCACCGCCGCACATCGGGCGGCACAGCCGTAAGGAATCTAGCTTGCTCCTCGCCTGCCAGAGGGGGAATAAATAGGAGGCAAAATGACATCGGGCGGCACAGCCGTAAGGAATCTAGCTTGCTCCTCGCCGCCGTATTGAGCATACCGGCGAACTTTCAGTTGGTCGCTCAGCCCTGGTCATCGATCGTTTTCACGCAATAGCCCGATGGTTTCTAAAGAGTGCCCGCCCCTACAGCGTGATGTTTCCTTGCAGGCGGATTTCAGTTGGTGCGCTTGAATCAGAAGAGACTTCCACGGGCGCCTGCCAGATCAGTGTTTTAATACGGCAGGTGCCGGTGTTGTCTTCGCGGCAGTAGAACAGAGTGAGCTGCACGCGCAGTTCTGCTTTGCCGGGCGTCAAAGTCCGGAACGGAATGCGCAGAGGGAGCTGGAGATCTTTGCCAGAGTGCGAAACAACCTTGGCGTTTGCTGCGGCTCCGGACTGAGGATCTGGTTGCAAAGCGAGTTGTTGGGGTCCGGATTCAATAGAGAGCCGGTAACGCTGTGGAGCTGCCGGATTGAGATGATATCCGGAGGGCAGAGCGACATTCACAACAACGAATCCATCACTGCCCGCACGTGCACGCTGCACGGAAGTTATTACTTTCTCTGCATTCGGGTCATCGATAGCAACAGCGTCGTACTGAATGACGCTGGGAGCCTGCAAATCCTTAATGCGAAGCGTTGAGGTCTCTCTGGTTTTCAGATCGACCACTCTCACGGCATGGTTGTTGGTATCGGCGACATAAATTTTGTCATTGGCAATGCTCAGCCCGCCGGGTTCATAGAACGAGGCCGCCAGGCCATCAACCTGCCCGGGCTTCCCGGCACCTTGAAAAGTCCTAACTTTAGCTTTCGCAGCATGCAACTCTTTAATTTTGTGGTTGTAAGTGTCGGCGATGAACACTCTGCCATCCAGAGCAAAGACTCCTAGAGGGTGCTGTAGCCGCACATCATCGCCTTCGCCGTCCGTGTCCCCAAACTCAAACAGATCGCCGCCTACCAGCGTTTTCACGACGCCGCTAGCGAGATCTATGGCTCTAATAATGTTCGATTCACTATCGGCGATGAAGAGACTATGCCCGTCCGAGGTAATACCGGAAGGCTGAGCAAAGCCGGCCTCTAAGACTGGTCCATCCATGCGTGCTTCGCGACCTGAGCCGGCAAAAGTTGAGATCTCTTGCTTATCAAGATCGAGCTTCCAGATCTGATGCGGACCGGCCATGGCAATGTAGAGTATGCGTCCCACAAGTTCGAGGTCCCAGGGCGAATTCAATCCAATGCTCTGTGCCGGACCAGTTTGAAAATAGTCGTGCGATTGTTTCCCTGTGCCGGCAAAGGTTTGGACTGTGCGCCTCTTCAGGTCTAGCAGACGTATCAAATGGTTCTCCGTGTCGGCTACATAAAGCTTGTCCGCCTCGAGTGCCATGCCCTGCGGGCGATAAAAGGTGGCCTTTTCAAATGGTCCATCCGCTGCCCCGGGAGCTCCCGTGCCAATGGTTTCGAGCAATGTGCCGTCAAGCCGCGTTATCACCAGACGATTATGATTTGAATCGGCGATGAACAGGCGATTGCCCTTGGCGTCGGCGAGCACTTTTCCGGGAAATGCCAGCGGCAGGTCGGCCACTTTTGCGCGCTCCAGCGTGAGTTTCAAAGGTTCTTCTTTTAGTTCACCGCGTTTGCGAAAATCATCAGCGGCCTTGGCAATAACCTGATCAATCAAGTCGTAGTTTGCTTCACCTGAAACAGCGCCAATGACATAGCCGGCCGGGTCGATCAAGACTTGTGTTGGCCAGGCACGCACACCGTAGCTTCGCCAAACCACGAAATCAGCGTCGTTGTAGATGGGATGTTCGATCTCGTAGCGGAGTATTATCCGGCGGATATTCTCAGTCTCTTTCTCATTGGCAAACTTTGCCGAATGCACGCCAATGACGACGAGCTCGTTTGCGTACTTCGCTTCGAGCTTCTTGAGATCAGGGATGATATGGATACAGTTGATGCAGCCGTAGGTCCAAAAATCCAGCAGCACGATCTTGCCTTTCAGGGCAGCAAGCGAAAGCGGCTTGTCCGTGTTCAGCCAACCTCGGCCTCCTGTGAGCTCTGGCGCACGGACGCGAGCACGTTCCTGGGACATAACCTTACCTTTCGTATGATTGACCCACCAACTACCGCGCGGTGGTTTTGACCTGACCGACCCGTTGTCGGGCTGCGCATGATTGGCTGACCCGCGACCGAGACTGAGCGAAAACGTGGGGGGCAAGAAGTCAGTACCACCACGCGGTAGCGGGTGGGTCTCTCCGTTACCAAGGTCGCCTCCAATGAACACAGACCCACCCGCTACCGCGTGGTGGTACTGACTTCTTACCCTTGCATTTAGAGAAACTGTTCCGCCGAGGGCTGGCACAATAAGGAACGACAGTGCAAGGCTTCGAAATCTTGCTTGATGAATTCCAGAAGAACGTTGCTTACTCATGCCGGTGCTGTTCTGCTCCTGAGACGTCCGACTCATTCTCCAGAATCTGATCCAGTCGATCTATTGCGCGGCGAAGATGGGGAATGGTTATCGAGCCGCCCACTACCAACGCAACATTAAAAGCGTCGAGAAACTCTGACCTGTTCACGCCAAGACTGACACATTGCTTGATATGGTAGGTGACGCAATCGTCACACCGCAGCACAACAGAGGCCACCAAACCCAGCAATTCTTTGGTGCGCCTGTCCAGGGCCCCGTCCTCATACGCTTGCGTGTCGAGAGCGAAGAAACGCTTAATACCAAGATGGTTGCTGCCCAGCAACTTCTCATTCATTGCTGCGCGATAACGATCAAAATCATCCCGATCATCCATCAGGACCCCTTTCATTCAGACCGCGAGCACACTATTACTCACAAGTACCCGATAATGAGTCGGGTGTGATGAGTTGAAACTTACACATTCTACGTTAGAATGCAGGCATAGTTGAAGATACGTCTTGACGCAGTATGAGCAAGGAATCGAGCAATGGCGAGGAGAGTGTTCGCAAGCTACAGCTGCTTCGCGCGGGTTCGCTACGCCTGGCGGTGATCGCGGACGAGATAGCGGCCATCACAGAATGGATGGATCCGGTGCCGCTTCCCAACGCGCCGCCGGCAATTCTGGGCGTTGCTTCCGTTCAAGGCCGTATGCTCACAGTGATTGACCCGCTCGTGTTGTTTAAAGAAGAGCAAAAGTCTTCGCCTGCTCACATCGTCGCGCTGCGAGGTGATGAACAATTGGCTCTCGCCGTTGGAAGCATCGAAGCCCAACTCAAGTTCAATTTAGAGGATATTCAGAAACCTGAGAACACCAGCAATGCAGTAATGGGCACCCTTGTTCATGATTCCGAGCAAACCTACCTGATTGACGTAACACAGCTCTTTGCTTTATCCATTCAGGGTCGTGAACGCCGCCGCCGCCAACTCTAATCTGATTTAGTCCATGCAGCCACAATCTTTCACAGTTCTCGAATTCGATCAGCTTCGCGCGTTGGTACGTCGCGGCGCTCAGACACCAATGGGACAGGCACAAACTGACTTGGTGTCGCCGATTGAGGATCTCGAGGAGTTGCAGCGGTCGCTGGCTGCTGTCGGCGAGTTGGTGCTGGTGAAGCGTCGGGGCGTGAACTGGTCATTCACCGGCATGATAGACCCGGCTCCGGCGATTGTACGGCTTCGCATGGAAGGCGCGTCCCTCGACGCGCCGGATCTTCTCGAGATAGCACGCCTTTGTGGCCAAGCGCTGGAAGCGCGTGCGTCGATCATGGCGGAACGCGAATTAGCCCCGGTGCTATGGAGAATTGTTGCTGACCTGCCGCGAGACCTGCACAGCGTGCTGGCTCGAATCACCAACAAGATTCTTCCAGGTGGAGAACTCGATGATCGCGCCAGTCCAGAGTTGGCACGAATTCGCCACGAGATTGCGCGATTGCGTTCGAATATTGAGCGCTCCCTGGAAAAGTTGATGCGAGCGTCGGAAGGCGCGATTCAGGACGAGTTAGTCACGCTCCGCAATGACCGCTACGTAATTCCAGTACGCGCGGACCATCGCGGCCGCGTGCAAGGCGTGGCGCATGGCTTCTCCTCTTCAGGGGCCACAGTCTTCATTGAGCCATTAACCACGATCGAGGCGAATAATGAACTACAAGGTTTGCGGGAGAGCGAACAACAAGAGATCGGCCGGATCCTTTTAGACCTTACAGCGCAATTGCGTTCTCAGTTGCCAGCAATTGAAACAGCCGTCCAGGTAGTTACGGAACTTGATCTCATTAATGCAAAAGCTATCTTCCACGAGAAATTCAACTGTGTAATCCCGCAGATTGGAAGCGGCATGTTGGAGCTAATTGAAGCCCGGCATCCACTGCTCGAAGAGAACCTGCGTGGGACTTCAGTTTCCGTGGTCCCAGTTTCATTCTCCCTGGACGATGACGAAGACACGATAGTCATCTCGGGAGCAAACGCCGGCGGCAAAACCGTGGTGCTCAAAACCTCCGGGTTGCTCTCCTTAATGGCGCTTTCAGGATTGCCTGTGCCCGCGCGACGGGCAACGGTGCCCTTCTATTCACTGGTGCTGGCAGACATTGGCGATCATCAATCGCTGGCCGCCAATCTCTCCACCTTCACGTCCCACCTGGCAAACATCTCGGAGATGCTGAAAATGTGTCGCCGCCCAGCGCTGGTACTATTAGACGAAGTGGGGACAGGTACCGATCCTGAGGAAGGTTCGGCGCTTGGTGTCGCGGTTGTGGACCACTTCCGTAAGGTTTGCGGCGCCCATGTCATGGCAACTACACATTACAGCGGGTTGAAGATGTATGCGGCGAGTGAGGAAGGTGTCGTCAATGCCAGTGTCGAGTTTGACGAAAAGACGCTCAGGCCGACCTATCGTTTGATTATCGGCATCGCTGGAGCTTCATCCGGGTTGGAGATTGCGCGTCGTTTTGGCATTGATGATGAGATAGTGGCCGCAGCAGCAAGTCGAGTTAGCGCCTCAGCCCGCCAGGCAATGGAATACTTACAGCGAGTCAAGCGAGAAGCAGACGAGGTCACAGCGTTGCGTCAGGCTTTGGAAGAAGAACGCGCCGCCGTTGCCGAAAAATTTTCAAAGCTGGACAGGCGAGCAAATGAACGTGAGCAGCAAAGGCAAAAGGAATTCGAGCATCTTTTGCAAAAGAGTGTTGCGACTTTTGAGAACCGGGCCAAAGAACTGGTGGCCGGGATTCAGGACCGCGCCGAGCGTTTAAAGGTGGAGCGCGAGGTACAGAAGCGGGCGGCGGAATTGAAGCGCGAGGCGGCGCGCGCAGTGAGTGCCTCTCGCGGCGGGGTGCCGGAAGCTCGCCCTGCAAGAGGGATAAGGGTCCTGCGCAACGGCCAGGCCGTTGGAAAAACCGCCCAGGCGGAGAATCGATCTGCTATGAGAGAGCTACCGGCAGCAGAGAATTATGTAACTGCGGAGCCGCGCGATATTGTTGTTGGCGATCGTGTCAGGTTGCGTACGTTGGGATTAGTTGGCATTGTGGAGCAGATCAGGGGCGACGAAGCAGAGGTTCGCGCCAAGTCGCTTCATTTCAGAGAGAAGCTGGCGCAACTCGAGCTCGTTGAAGCTATTGAATCGGCGAAAAGAGAAGGCCGTTTTGTTAGTGCAGAAAGCCGAGCGAGAACGAAAATGCAGTTGAACGTAGCGGAAGAAAACGTGCCTTCTGAGTTGAACGTCATTGGCAGAACGACAGACGAAGCTGTTGATGCTGTGGACAAATTTCTGGATCAGGCTACGCTGGCAAATCTCGGTGAGGTGCGAATTGTTCACGGCCATGGCACTGGAGCCCTGCGACGTGCTATTGGTGGTTTGTTAAAGGATCATCCTCACGTTGAACGGTTTTCGCCGGCGCCGCCCGAGCGGGGTGGAGCTGGCGCCACCATTGTTCAGTTGCAGCAATAATTCTAAAGTGCGGTACCCCCAAACTTTCATCGACGACCTCCGCCGGCAGGCAGACATTGTGCGCGTGATCCAGGATTACGTGCCGCTTAAGAAGAAGGGCACAAACTGGATGGCCTGTTGCCCATTTCACAAGGAAAAGACGCCCTCATTCTCCGTAAGCCCTACGAAGGAGTTCTTTCACTGTTTTGGTTGTAACAAAGGTGGTACGGTCTTCAACTTCGTGATGGAGATGGAGCGAGTTTCTTTTCCCGAAGCCATCAGGATCGTTGCTGAAAAGAGTGGCGTGCCGCTGCCGAAGTTAGTTGATGATACGGGTTTCGAAACAAGACGTGCTGAATCTGAGGACGTTATTCAACTCAACGAGTGGGCGCTCATTTGGTGGGAACAGCAACTCGAGCAAAGCGGCGCTGAAGTTGACCTGGTACGTGAATATCTCGCCCGCCGCGAGATCACGAACGAAACATGCAAAACCTTTCGTCTGGGTTATGCGCCTGATCGTTGGGACGCTCTTTCTTCCTATCTGAAGCAACAAGGCGCTACGCTGCTACAAATAGAACGAAGTGGCCTGGTGGTAAAGAAAGAGGAAGGCGGTTCTTATGATCGCTTTCGCGGTCGGCTCATTTTTCCCGTGATGGACACGCGGGGTCGTGTAATTGCTTTTGGGGGACGAACGTTGCGGGCTGAGGAAGGCGCTAAGTACATCAATTCACCGGAGACCGCAGCCTACATCAAGGGTCGAAATCTCTATGGTCTCAACCTCACGCGAGACGAAATCCGGCGCCAGGGCTTTACTATTCTGGTTGAAGGTTATCTGGATCTGATTATTCCCTACCAGTACGGCATTCGGAACATGGTGTCCAGCCTGGGAACCGCTTTAACGCCCGAACAAGTGAAGCTGTTAGGTAGATTTGCGCGTAAGGTCCTGGTCAATTATGATGGTGACCGCGCGGGTGTGCAGGCTGCGAAGCGCGCAGTTGAAATCCTTCTCACAGAAGATCTTGAGATTAAGGTCCTGACCCTTCCGGACAACGCAGATCCGGATGAGTTCATCAGAAAATTCGGACCCAGTGAATACCAGCGGCGGCGCGCCGAGGCACAACCCCACATACAATTCGTGATCGATCAGGCTGTACGGGATCGCAATCTTCATCGCCCCACCGACAAAGCCGAGGCAGTTGAGGAAGTGCTTCCGTTTGTGCGTGCCGTTCGCAGCCGGTTGCAGAAGAGAGAGTATTTTGATATCGCCATGGATGCGCTGCGCATTGAGGATGCGGCGCTTAAACGGGAACTCTGGCAGGCCGTCAGAGCGGGAGCGAACGCGGTTCCAGCGATTGCTCAGAAGATTTCGCGAAGCAGAGAACTGCGGCCCACTATGGCGGAGAGACAGCTTCTGGAATTGCTTTTTGCCGACGCGGACCTTCGCCAATCTGTTCTCGCAAAACTGAACAATGCAGACTACGAAAATTTGTCGACTGCCGGACTTTTTCGCGCATTAATTGAGATAGAACATGCTCGTTTGGTTCCCGACTTCGAAACTCTCAGCCAGAAAGTCGAAGGAGATGCAGTGGCGGCCGAGCTTCTGCCGGCGCTTTTGATGAGCGAGCCCGAACAGTATTTGGAAAGCGAAAGGCAGCTTGCTGCTGAAAGGTGCATCGACGCCTTGCGACTGGTGACAGTGGATCGCCGGATCCGGGAAGTGAGCGCAGAACTTGCTCAGGCAGAACAAAGTGGAGACTTGGAACGGCGTGACAAGCTATCGCTCGAGCAACTGGATTTAACACGCCGTCGAGCCGCTCTCTTACCTAAAGCAGAAGCAATGCACTCCTGATTTTATTTGGAGCGGATTAGAAAGTGAGTATCGAAGACAAAGATCGTGATGACGTCATGGAGCGCCTTCTCGAATTGGGTGGCGACAAGAAGTACCTGACATTCGACGACTTGAATCGCGAATTGCCGGATAACGTGGTTTCCCCCGATGACATCGAGGATGTGCTTCAAAAACTGGATAGTTCGAATATTCCAGTGGCGGACTCCGATGAGCAACTGCTGGCGCAGGCTGCTGCCGTCGTCACAGACGACGAAGACGAAACACTGGACGAAGACATTGAGCTCGACCTCTCTGCCGGGGCGTTGGAAAAGACGAATGACCCGGTGCGGCTGTACCTGCGCGAGATGGGCGTTGTGCCGTTGTTAACCCGCGAAGGTGAAGTTGCCATTGCGAAAAGAATTGAGCGTGGACAGCTCAAAACGCAGAAAGCGATTGCCCGCTCCCCCATCGCAGTAAAAGAGCTTTTGCGCATTGGCGAAGAACTGGAGGCGGGCAACCTGAATATCCGCGAAATCGTCAACTTTTCAGAGCAGGCAGAACTGACCGGCGACGAAGACAAGGCGGAGGAATATCGGGCCTGGACAATTGAGGGCATTCAGAACATTCGCAAATTGTTCAAGCAGGGGTTGAAGGAATGGGAGAAGCTTCGTGCGGAACAGAAGATCACGCGCGGCAAGAAGAGTAAAAAGGTGATGCGTCTGCGCCGCAAAGTCGCACGCATCCGTCTGGAGATTGCTCAGGAGATTGGCCGTCTCAACATGACCGAGCGGGCCCGCCAGCGTTTGATTAACGCAATCCGAGCAGTTCAAAAAGAGGTGCGCGAGTCGGAGCGGGAGATTGAGAGCTTCACTGAAAGGCTGAATCGAAAACGGGTCAAGCCGGATGATCAGAAGGAGTACAAGCGGCGGATCTCTACGGCCAAAAAGCGACTGCAACAGACCGAAGCGGATCACAATGTGGGTCCCGTAGAGATCAAACGCGCGCTACAGTCAATTATTACGGGTGAACAGCAGACTGGTCAGGCGAAACGCGAATTGGTGGAAGCCAACCTGCGTCTGGTGGTTTCTATTGCCAAGAAGTACACGAATCGCGGCTTGCAGTTTTTGGATCTCATTCAGGAAGGCAACATCGGTCTGATGAAGGCCGTCGACAAATTTGAATGGCGTCGGGGGTACAAATTTTCGACCTATGCCACCTGGTGGATACGTCAGGCGATTACGCGGGCCATCGCAGATCAAGCGAGAACCATTCGCATCCCGGTGCACATGATTGAAACGATCAATAAGCTAATCCGAACTTCTCGGGCGCTCGTGCAGGAGCTGGGTCGTGAACCCACGAGCGAGGAGATTGCGAAGAAGATGGACATCCCGGTTTCCAAGGTGCGCAAGGTTCTGAAGATTGCGCAGGAACCGATATCGCTGGAAACTCCCATTGGGGAAGAGGAAGATTCTCACCTTGGCGATTTCATCGAAGACAAATCGATCCTTAATCCGGCCGATGCAGTAGTAGCTTCCAATCTGCGTGAAATAACCGATGAGGTGCTGGCGACACTCACACCTCGTGAAGAGAAGGTTATCAAGATGCGTTTTGGGTTGGGAACCAGCGGTTCAGAACACACTCTTGAGGAAGTCGGACAGCATTTCGCCGTGACTCGCGAGCGCATCCGCCAAATTGAAGCTAAGGCATTGCGCAAGCTGCGTCATCCTTCCCGTTCACGCAAACTGAAAGCCTTCCTCGACGGCGCCCAGCGGTAAGTCAAGAAAATCAAAACATTTTTGCGGCGGATCATTCCTTTGGCTTGAGGGCAGCCTCTGTTGCAGTAGAATTTTCCGCCGTCACAGAGGAAGAAAGGAAAGTAAGCAATTCGAATACACTGAACATCGGGATTGCAACAAGGACGGCTGTTGCGACCACAAATGAGCAGCGGCAAAGTCCCGAGGAGACTCTGACCGCCACTTCCCACTACTAAACGTTCGTATGGTTCTGACATTGGGATTGCCAATGAGGGAGGCTCGGTCCCATTCAATGTCAAAATTAATTACGACTCCCATGTGCCAACCAGTTGAAGCGGTAGCGTGGAAGAGGACACTGGACTTTTTCGTTTCAGTGTTAAGTATAATCCAAGCGTCTTTACCATTCGTCGGAGAGATCCTGTACACAAAGCTTGCGGCTTTAGGTTCCTCATTCAGCTTTAGCTCCGCTGTTGCGACTGGCGTCTCCGATTTATCAAACAGCTCCAAAACTGCACGAGACCTGGATATTTTTAAGAATTGAAAATAGAAAGCCCCAAACCCCTGGAGTCGCTTCGTCGTGGGAATTCTCGGAGGCCCGGGATTTAATAGATAGGAGAGCGGATAAAGAGATGCATTGTGACCTAACTGCATCGGAAAGTAGCTAGGTGTGCGTTGCGCGCTTGCCGAAGACGTTACTGCGAACACGAGTAAAGCCGTCCAAAAACACTTAGCCATGATTTTCTCCTCTAGTGGTTCAAGTGATGGTAGAAGATCGGCTCGCGGTCCCGCGGTCCCTAACACATGATCCAGCGGATAAATAGCACTAACCCAGCAATGGAGATTCCAATAGCGGGAATCAGATATGCAAGCAAAGTGTTCCATTCAGCATGGAACTTGGATCGTTGAATGAGCTTCTTCATGAGTACATGTCCTCGAGTTGGGGAATTTATCTAATAGGGACATTCCCTGTGAAAGACATTCTTCATGCATTTTAATCTGTCCGCAGCGGTGAATTCCCTTCGTCTGCTTGTTGTGTGGCAAAGTCGACAACTTTTATGCAGTCGTCCGATCTGTAATCACGCTATCTCAGGCTTTTTCCCCCATAGGTGAATCGGTCTCCGACAACCAACGCTTGAGCACGCAAGATGGCGATGCGAACTCGAATGTCATTTAATCGTTAGGAAGGCGGTGCTTTTTACGGTGTGGTCGAATTCGTAGTCGTAGGTGTAGCCAGGAAACTCGACGGGCTTCGTATATTGCACGTGAACTTCGACCCGATTATCCTTTTGCGCCGGAGTTATTACCGCATTTGCCGGAACTCCGTATTCGGATGCACTCTTCGTCAATTGGTCACCCACCCAATTCGGAGGGTTCCCCAGCGCTGCAGCCGCGTCAACATTCCGTTGCATCAGGTCTTTAAAAAGGTATGCGTTATACAAGACAGGGATAAACTGATAGCACACGTAACCGATAGCACCGATTACGGCAATAACGATTACGAAGTTGAGACGTGAACCTCCTCGCTGACCCACTTTCGACATCTTCATCGTTGTTGTCCCTCACCCAGTATTTATTCTCATCGCAAAGCCGCACGTAATGAAGTGCGAAGCAGTTGCCGAGTAATCTCTTTACCGTCAACAATGCGCGCTCGTCCCAGTCGTTCAAGGAGTACCCATTGAACCCGGCCTCCAACAGTCTTCTTGTCGCGTTTCACTAGCTCGATAATCTTCGTTTCGTCAAGATCCTCTGCTTTAGGTAATTGGCCGCACAGGTGGATTGCCTCGCGCAGTAATTCTAACTCCGTCGGGGCCAGCAAACCTATATTTTTTGAAAGCTCACCAGCAACCAGCACACCGTACCCAACGGCCTCACCATGGCGAAAACGGCGGTAACGCGTTACTGCCTCCATGGCGTGGCCTATTGTGTGTCCAAAATTCAGAATCCGCCTGGACCGGTGATCCATTCGATCCGTACTCTCGCGCTCGTCGCGGGAAACAATTGCGGCCTTAAACCGGCAGTGGGAGGCGATGAGCTTTTCCAGTTCCGGAGAAAGCATTGAAGCCTCGTTTGAGCTGAGGCGCCGCAGAAATTTAGTCGTTTGATCAAACAAATCTCGATTGGCGACGGCTGCCTGTTTGACCGTTTCACACCACCCCGCAGTCAGTTCACGCGGCGTCAGAGTGCGAAGCGTTTCCAAGTCAATGATTACTGCTGCCGGTTGATGGAATGCCCCAACCAGGTTTTTCCCCTGTGGGAGGTTTACCCCCGTCTTGCCTCCAATTGAAGCGTCAATCTGTGCAAGAAGCGTGGTTGGCACTTGAAACAAAGGAATACCACGCAGATAGATGGCGGCGGCAAAACCGGCGAGGTCGCCAACCACTCCACCACCAAGGCCGAGAACCGCATCAGTCCGCTCTATTTCTGTTGTGGCAAGAAAATCCACGGCTTTGGCAACAGTCTGGAGTGACTTGAAGCGTTCGCCATCCGGCATCAACCAAGGTGAGCTAATGAGATTGTGAGCCTTAAGATTGCCGGCTATTCCGGCGCCATGAAGGGAAAAAACTTTACGGTTTGAGATTACCGCAATACGCTGGGCCCTTTCCCCAAGGGTCTTCCGCAGAAACTCTCCCAGTCTCCGAAGCGTACCTCGACCCACCGTGATCTCATAACTATGGGACCCTGTTTTTGTAGTCGCTCGGAGCTTCTGCACGTGAGTTAGAGGCCTTTTGGAGGCGACGTAACACAAGCTGTTAGCTATCGATTTGATAACGCAAGCTGACAGCTTGCGTTACAACTCTAAGGAGGGGGATTGTAGCATGTTAAGTTATGGCGAGCGTGAGTTGCTGTCTGGTATAAAAGCGAATGGGCGCGACAAACGTGGGAGTGCGTCGCGCCCATCCATATTCGTGGTCACTGTCCTCACCCCAGCAACCACTTGAGACGGAGGATCCACCAACCGTCTCTCTTGCCCCACAATATACATCGCAACACGTATGCCGTGCAAGAGCCATTTTGGCGGCCGTGTGACGAGCCGAATTTTGCTGGAGATTCATTTAGTTCCCCGAAAAAGTCGACGAGGACTGGATAACAAACCGCAAGATAGTATGTAGTTTTTTCCCGAGTAGTGTGTAGAAATTTCCCTGAGAAATTGGCGCTAGAGCGCTCCCAGAGTGTCTCTGATAACGTGGGCAAGATCATTTGCGTATTGCTCAATTTCGGTTTGGTTCGGTCCCTCAATCATCACACGGGCGAGTGGTTCAGTGCCCGAGTAGCGCAACAATAATCGACCCTGTCCGCTTAGTTTCGATTCCGTTTCGTCAGCGAGTTTCTGGATGGCTTCGATGTCGGAGAACGGACGCTTTTCCTTGACTCTTACGTTTACAAGCACTTGGGGATAGCGAGTGAAGCCCTCACTTAGTTTCTGTAGAGTCGTTCCCGCCTCCGTCATCGCGCGCAGCAGGAACAGCGTTGTAATCAGGCCATCTCCAGCCAGGCTTAAGCGAGGAAAAATAATGTGACCCGACTGCTCGCCCCCAAGGCTGGCTCCCAGACGAAGTAGTTCATCCAACACGTACTTGTCGCCCACGGCGGTGCGAATTAAGCGCAAGCCGCGGGAGTGCAGAGCAATCTCCAAACCAACGTTGCTCATAACGGTTGCGACCACCATCTCGCCAGCCAACTCTCGGCGTTTTTGGAGGTATTTTGCGAATATCCACAGAGCAGAATCTCCATCGACCAGTCCACCGTCGTTATCGACAAAAAGGGCCCGATCGGCATCTCCGTCATATGCAATGCCGAGGTCTGCGCCGGCAGTAACGACGCGTTGCTGCAACGTCTCGATGTGCAACGCGCCGCAGTTCTGATTGATGTTGCGACCATTGGGTTCCTTATTAATCGCCGTTACGTTTGCCCCGAGGCGCTCAAGAAGACGCGGAGCGAGTTTCGAAGCGGCGCCATTGGCGCAATCTACAACCAGAGACAGATGACTAAGCGATAGCCCCTGGCCGATTTCCGTCGTCAGAAAATCAAGATACCTGCCTTGTAAGGCTCGCGCTTCGTTCGGTTCTGATTGGCTTAGAGGCGAAGGTTTCTTTTGGGTCGCAGACTGCTCGCGAATATCCGATTCAATCAGACGTTCAGTTTCGTCATCCAGTTTTTGTCCGGACGGGGAAAAGATTTTAATGCCGTTGTCTTGATATGGATTGTGGGAAGCGCTGATGACGATTCCGGCGTCAGCCGGAAGCGCCCGAGTCAGGTAGGCTACTCCGGGCGTCGTGATGACACCAGCTGAGTGATATTCAGCTCCCACTGCACAAACCCCGTCCAGTAGGGAGCGCTCGAGCCAGGGGCCGGATTCTCGTGTGTCTCGTCCTATCACGATTACCGGTGTGCGGCTCAACTTCTCACTGAGATGAACAGCAAGTGAGCGGCCGACGGTCTCGATCGTAGACGCGTCGAGCGGGAATCGTCCTGCTTCCCCGCGCATACCATCAGTCCCAAAGAGCTTTTGCATTACTTTAAGATCTCGGCAGGGCGACGCTGGACGAGCACAACAGTAACATCCACTACCGGATCCAACACATCGACCTTTTGATCTGTAATGGCGATTGCTACGTGAGGAACAGTGAATGTTTCATTTCTGCCGGCAGCTGAAATGCTTTCAGTGGGCGCCTTCAGCAATGAGTTGACGTTGCTTGCAGGACCACGAACCCTGATTGAACTCGGTGACACCTGGATTTCATATATTTCATATCCTTCGGCGGGTTTTCCGTCGAGCTTTACATCAACATCCAACCGGCGTTCCACGCGCGGTTCCAGCCGCACGGTAAGTGTGCTGGGCTGAAAAGACTCGATCTTCACACCTCCCGGCAGGTTGATGTCAACGCTGTCTTGCGAAAGTCGCATGACTCTTTCTCCAGCTCCGAAGTCACTCAGGTTTACGGTGGCAACCAGATTGAGAAAATTGACGCGCTCGAGCCTGTTTTGACTTCCGGTTAGAAGCACATCAATCGACTTAGGCGGATCGTTACTTATCTCCAGGTCATCTGGCCGAATAATGTTAAGGGGTACTCCAGTGCGGATCGTAACCGGCTTGTTGACGCCCGTGACGGCAACCCAGAGGACGAGGGAAATTGTGAGAGCGAGAAGCTTTAGGCTCCAATCTTCAATGAACACCTTATGCAGCCATTGTTCCAGCGGACTCGGGGAACTGGGCGTCTCGGCTACGGGCTCATCAATGTCTTGATAGGGCATAAGAGTTAGATGGAAGCAACTTCTTCGGTTTCCGCGTCAGCTTCCGCCCTTTTTGCTGGCTCTTGTTTTGTTTCTCGTTTTACGTCAACACCTAAGGACTCCAGAATCGCCACCCTCAGTTTTGGGGCATCGAGTCCGCGCCTGATCTGACCCCGTTGTACAAACGAGATTAGTCCTGTTTCCTCGGAGACTACTACCGCAACTGCGTCAGTGTCTTCGGTGACTCCGATTGCGGCGCGGTGGCGCGTGCCAAGATCTCTTGAAAGGAGCGGGTTCAAAGTCAGAGGCAGAAAACAGGAAGCAGCGGCAATCCGGTGGTTCCGCACAATTACCGCGCCGTCATGTAACGGTGTTGCCGGGTTGAAGATGCTGACCAGCAGATCGTAACTCAGTTCGGCTTCCAGCTTGACACCTCCCTCACTTACATTTTTCAGGCCGACGTTCCGTTCAATGATGATTAGGGCACCGGTCTTGGTTGAAGCGAGAGTGGTGGCGGCGAGGACAATCTCATCGTAGAGCCCTTCTCCAAACTGCCCGCGATAGGCGCGAGTAAAGGGCACACGAAAGCGGTTGCCAAACGTGATCAAGGCCTGTCTGATCTCAGACTGAAACAGCACAATGATCGCTACTCCGAGATAAAGCAGTGCCCCGCGCAGCACAAACTCGAGCGTTGAGAGATCTTGTTTAACGGCTAACCAGTAAAGGAGGGCAAAAGCTCCGATTCCTGCGGCCATGGGAGCCGCACGAGTTCCCCTAACGAGCTTCAAAACTGCATACACGAGCAAGAAGACCAGGACGATATCCGCGATATTGCGCGGCTCACCCAGCTTTTCGAGGTACTCGGTGTATGGCAGTAGTAGCAGCATTTCCTGTTTTCAAATTTTGGATCCGCGATTTGCGATTCAGAGGTAGCAATTTAGTTTCACCAAACCGTAATCGAAAAATCCTTATTTCCTCTTTACCCGATATGTTCCGCAACGGTGACACCTTCCATGCCGGGAGCCGGCCGTTCAGCTTCCAAAAAGATCATCTCCACCTTGGGTTCGGCACGCCGGATGAGGTCTTCAACCTCTTCGATAGTTTTTTGGATATCTCCGGTCATTAGATCGTCTCGCATTGCCACATGAGCGTTGATCAAAATCTGTTTCGGCGCGAGATGCATCGTCAGCAATTCGCGCACCTTGAGCACATTGGGATGGCTCTCAATAGCTTCTCTGATGGCCCGGAGGCTCTTGGGATTCGCGGCTTCTCCCAGAAGGAGGCCACGTGACGTTCGCGCTAATACAAAAGCTACTACCGCGAGCACTAATCCGATGACGATGGACGCCACTCCATCCCAGTATGAACCTACACCCGGACCGGCTTGATATTCTGTCAGGACGAGTCCTGCTGCTGCAATCACAATTCCCAACAGGGCAGCGGTATCTTCAAAGAGCACTGTCTTGGCGGTCGGGTCTTTTGATTCGCGAATGTATTGAAACAGCCCGAGCCCTTCATGCCGCGCCTCTCCCATCTCCTGGTAAAGCGCCAGGGCGATGGACCCTGTCTCCAAAACGAAGGAGATGCCGAGAACCCAGTAAGCCCAGCTCAAGTTTTCCGGCGGATGTGGATGGCTGAGCTTGATTATGCCTTCGTAGATGGCATAAGTCGCACCCACTCCGAAGATAAACATCGCTGCTATGAAAGACCAGAAGAACCGCTCCTTCCCGTAACCAAAGGGGTGTTTAGTAGAAGCCGGCCGGCGAAAGAACCGGAGTCCCAGAAGCAAGAAGACCTGATTGGCCGTATCCGCCGCCGAATGAAGCGCCTCAGCCATCATTCCAGAGGAGCCGGTGATTAGGGCGGCCACCAGCTTCAGGACTGCAATTATTGCGTTTGCAAAGAGCGCACCCAGTACCGCAAGCATCCATCAATCCTTCAGTAGGGAAATGATAGCTCCGTTCGGATTATCGCGAAAAAACTGGCCTGTGGCAATGGCAATTATGAGGGCGAAGGGCAAAGAGCAAAGGGCAAAGAGCAAAGGCGACTATCGCCAATTGTTAATTCGCAATCCGCAATCTCTTCGCCCTACGCTCTTCGGCCTTTGCCCTTTGCTCTTTGCCCTCACGTCCGATTTGCAGGTCGCCGCCGCACTCTTCCGCTGTGCAGAAACCCAACCAGATCACCGTCATTGTTAACCACCGCCAACGAGCCTACACCATTTCGCTTCATCAACTCGCGAGCGAAATCCAGTGTCGCGGATGGTCCTACAAAAAAGCGCGGGCCAATTGGGTGCATCACTTCCCTTACGCGGGTGTCTCGCCAGCGTTCCCGCGGAAGCGACTTCAGATCTTCGAGTGACAGTATGCCGTGCAGCCGGCGGTTGAGTGCCACCGGAAAGCTCGTGTGACGATGGAGCGGGAGGATCTCATCGACGATTTTGCTGACTGTAGCTTCCGGCTCAATTGCGATTGGCGCGGACATTGTTTCACCCACGGTTATTACACGGGAAGATTGAGCCCTCTTCACAACTCGGGCCGCTGTATCCAACAAAAAGAGACCAACCAGTATGGACCAGGCTCCCATGAAGTATGGTTGCGATGGTCTCCAGTTTGGCGCGATCATTATGTAAACGCCGAAAAGGATCAGCGTCGCTCCAATAAGAATTCCGCAGAGTCCGGCCAGGCGCGTCGCTTCGACGATGCTGCCACTCCGCCGCCAGAGAATGGCCCGGAGAACCCGGCCGCCATCGAGCGGATAGCCCGGAAAAAGATTGAAGACTGCCAGCAGCAGATTGCCCCAGGCAATGAGAAAGAAAACCACTACGGTCGCGTTGTAATTGCCGAGGGCGGCGATCTTCGTGGCAGCAAAGGCGAGGATGGCAAAAAGGAAGCTGGCTGCTGGTCCAGCGACTGCAATGCGCAGTTCCGCCCGCGGACTTTCAGGCTCGGTGCGCAGTCGCGCTAGTCCTCCAAAAGGATGTAAGACGATCTCCTCGATTTCGATTCCTTCTGCTCTTCCCATCAATGCGTGCGAGAGTTCGTGGCCAAATACGGAAAGGAAAAGACCTGCGGTCGTAATAATTCCCAGCAACCAGGCTGTGTCGGACGGTAGCGGTTCTAACCGCACATTGCCAAGCTGGATGGTATGACTCTGCAGATTGCTGGAGATGAGCCACACGCTGAGCGCCACGACGACAAACCAGCGGTAGTCAATGCGCACCGGAATTCCGTAGACGCGAGCTACTGTTAACCGCCTCTTGTAAAACTGCCACCACCTCATGACGATCTCACTGCAACAGGAATATTGTAGGGGCGGCACTCCGTGGCCG
>DATEUF010000219.1:0-15645 GCA_035283325.1 Pyrinomonadaceae bacterium
GAGCGGCTGTAATAACCGTCCTCGTAACCGCGCCGGAATCCCTCGCGGAAGTAATATCGATACTCATCTAAATCAACGTAATATCCATCGTAACCGTAGCTCGCGTCGTCGTAAGCGTAGGTATCGTCAGGATTGAAGCCCCATCCGTCTTCACGGTCAGCTTGTCCGGCGCGATAGCCTTGCTCATAACCGTAATTAACTGCCCTGCGAAGCATCTCTGCCCCATACTGACTCGTTTCGTAATATCGACTCCCTCGATAATAACGATAGCGGGTCGGACTATAATCACGGTACTGCCAGTTTTGTAGACGCAGCTGATCTTGACGGAGATGTTCTAAGTATCTTTGCTGATATCGCCACTGCGCGCGACGGCGCTGCTGGTCGAGAAAACGCTGCCGCTGCAATGCCAGGTTCTGACGGCGCTGCATTTCACGACGGTATGCTTCTCCGCGCTGCTGCTGAAGTGACTGCCACTTACGTCGCGACTCATCGTTATTGCGGTTTGGAGATTGTCGCCACCGGATAGACTCCTGCTGCTGCTGTTCCCGCCGTCTTTGCAGTTGCGAATCCTGGCGCTGTTGCTGTTGTCGCTGGAGTTCCCAGCGTCGCTGCTCTTCTGCTGTCCGTCGCTGCTGATTCTGCCGTTGACTATCTCGGCGCGTTTGCTCTGACTGCTCGTTTTCGCGAGCCTGACGGCGTTGCTCCCCAATTCGTTCTTGTGACTGTTGTCGCTCGTGCTGCTCCCGCCGCTGTCGCTCTTGCAACAATCTTTCTTGTTCTTGACGCTGCTGTTCCCGGACTCGTTGCTGTGACTGCTGTCGCTGCTGCAGCTCCCGTCGCTCTCGCTCTTGCAATGATTGTTGTTCTTGACGCTGCTGCTGCACTCGCTCGCTGCGGCCCTGACGCTGGTAAGTCTGCTCCGCCTGACGACGTTGCTGCCAGCGTTCTGACTGCTCGCTACGGCGCTGTGCCCGATCAGCTTGTTGTGGCCGCTGCTCTCTCCTCTGCTCCCTGTTTTCCTGCCGTTCCTCGCCCCCTTTGCGACCCCCGCGTCGTTCTTGCGCGTGGACCAAGCCACCTGCAGCAAATAAGGCCACGGATAACATGGAAGCTCTCGCTAAGTGCTTCAACAATTTGCCCTTCATCCAAAAAGCCTTTCGTATATGCAATTACCGGCGGGGAAACTAAGCTGTGAGCCTTAAATGAGCAACTTTCATTCCGAGGTCAATTATCGGGCTACTGATCCGTGGCTCCGTGCCCCGAGGCGACGTTTTGGATTCATCGTTCAACGTTATGGGATACTATTTCGTCGCAGCGCTATGACACGACGCGTAGGCGGGCTTCAAGGTGTTCGGGGCGGCTGCGGCTGAGCTTCAGTCTGGTGCCGTCGTTCAGAACAATGATGTAGTCCCCGTTGAAGTGCGGATACATCTCCTTAATGCGATCGAGGTTCACGATTATGGAACGATGTATGCGCACGAACCTTTCGGGATCGAGCTGCGACTCAAGCTCCTGCATCTTTTCGCGCAGCAGATGGGATTTCGGGCCGACGTGCAGCTTCGCGTAATTGCCATCAGCTTCAATCCAATCGATTTCACTTACCTTCAACAGAAAGACGCGGTTGGCAAGCTTGATCATCAATCTCGACAAATAGCTCTTTTGTTGAGACAGCCTTTTCTGATCACTCTCTCGCTCTTCGAGCAGCGCCAAGAACCCTCTGAGGTTGTCCGGAAATCGGCTCAGCGCGGGCAGTAGCAATCCAACTGTTGCCCGCCGGGTCATTGAGTTTCCAGACACTTGTTTCGGAGTTGTCCAGCTCATTGTTTTTTACGCGGCTCCAATTTACCTCACCCGCCCATTTCTCGTTGATACTTTTCTTTCTACAACGTGGAGTGCACCGTCTATCCAGAGGAAAGACCGGCAGTCGTGATCACTTTACCGTTATCCACACATTTGGCTTCGGCTTACCAGCTTCCGCGGCCTGTTGCGACGCGGCCGTTACACTTGAAATCAGCAAGCTGGCAAATATTAGCAGTGCCTGAGTCGTCAATCTTTTGCTCATGGAAACCTCCTTCAAAAACTCCTGTATTGACGAATTAGCCCTTTCCAGGGATGAAATGTGAAACGCGGGCACCATTTTGAGTGCCACTCCGGGCCTCAAATCTTCTGAACAGTCCAAAATTTCTTCTTCAGCGAGGAACGCGGGCTGGTATTCGTTTCCGATTTAACAACCGAGAATCGGAACACGGTATCCGATATTTCGTACAACGCTCCGGAATAACATTCCTTGACTACAGCGCCGGGGGTGGATATCCTCACGCCACATTTAAAACCCAGCCGGAATAAATGGATTCACATTCGTCGTTTTGACTCCGCTCGAAACGTGATCCTTCCGATGAACAGACACCATTCAAACTGTTGGGCATAAAGGAGGCACACAATGAGACGCAAAGGCCTTGTCATTTTGATTGCAGCATTAGTTTGCGCTGCCGCCGTGGCATTAACTTCCTGCGCGAATGTCGAGGAAGGGACCGGTATTGTGGCAAGCAACTCGGGAGAGGTTGGCAGTGGCAAGATTCCCAGCACCTCCGCATCAGAAGAGGCTCGAAAGGAATTTCTCTGGGGCAGAGATCTTGCCGAGAGGTTGCTGATCCAGGATTCGATTCAACACTTCGACAAGGCTATCTCCCTGGACCCAACATTTGCGTTGGCAGAACTCAACCGGGCAAATGTTTCTCCCACGGGTAAAGAATTCTTTGAGCACCTGAACAAAGCAGTGAGCCTGGCTGATAAAGCTTCGGAGGGAGAACGTTTACTGATACTGGGTACTCAGGCGGGGGCCAACGCCAATCCAACAAAGCAACGCGAACTGTTGGAAAAACTGGTCGCTGCCTATCCGAATGATGAGCGAGCTCATTTCACACTCGGTGGTTATCATTTCGGGCAACAGGATTCTGATTCCGCCATCCAGCACTATAAGAAGGCCACGGAACTGGCGCCGAATTATTCTCCAGCGTACAACATTCTTGGCTATGCATATCGTCAGAAAGAAGATTACGCAAACGCCGAACAAGCCTTTAAGAAATACATTGAACTTATTCCGAACGATCCAAATCCTTACGATTCTCTAGCCGAACTTTTCCTGAAGATGGGAAAGTTTGATGACGCGATCTCCCAGTATCGCAAAGCACTCTCAATCGATTCGAATTTCATCAACTCACATCTCGGAATGGGCGCCGCAATGATGTATCAGGGCAAGGCGGACGATGCCGCAGCCGAGTTCAATAAGATAACGTCTAAGGCGCGGAGCGACGGTGAGCGCCGCACCGCACTCTTTGCCAACATGGTGCTGGCTGCCGATAGCGGCAAGCTGGACCAGGCACTGGCAGAGGCTGACAAGCAATATGCTCTGGGTGAAAAAACCAGCGACGTCCCTGCTATGGCCGGCGACTTGCAGCTCAAGGGCAATATATTGCTGGAAATGGGAAAGCCTGACGAAGCCAAGCAGATGTTTGAACGTGGGTTGAAGGCGACTCTGGATTCCAATCTCTCCCCGGAAATAAAAGATAACGCTAAACTCGTCCAGCACTACGACCTGGCTCGTGTCGCTCTCGTCAAAAAGGATTTGGCCAGCGCGAAGACGGAAAGCGAAGAGTTCCGAAAAGGAGCTGAGGCTTCTAAGAACCCGGCTCAGGTCAAACAGTCGCACGAACTTGCGGGGAGGATTGCCCTCGAAGAAAAACGATTTGACGAGGCAGTCACAGAACTAATGCAGGCGAATCAGCAGAATCCCTATGACCTCTATCGTTTGTGTCAGGCGTATCAGGGGAAAGGGGATGCCGCGAAAGCAAAGGATGCGTGTACAAAAGCTGCGACATTCAATTCCCTTCCGCAATTGAACTACGCCTTCGTTCGCACCAAGGCAGCCCGAACCGATGTTGGAGCAAAAGCGGCACTCTAGAAATGGCACCATTGTCCGGGCTGAATTTATAGCCTGCCTAACATTCATAGCTCCCGTTCGCGCCAGCGATAAGCGTCGCGACGGGAGCTTCCCTTTTCAGCCTCGTAGGGGATTTTGAAGAGGGAGGATGAAGCATCGTTCTTACCCGTCCTTCCAACTTACTCTGAAATAAACACTTACCGTCCTCAAGAATTTCTCAAGGATTTCTCAAGAACGGTTCATATCCTGTACCTGTCAATTCAAGAGGAGGGCGGGATATGCCAGGCATTCACCGATCATAAGGTTATCCTGCTTTATCCGCCGGCACGACGTGCATTCCGGGAGACAGCCCATTCTATTCAGACTACAGTCCGTTGATGTCTCGGTTCAACTTTGATCTCTCTCGTTTTGCAGGCTTGACCGGCCAGATCCGTTTTCGTTGGGGCACCGATGCTTTGGTGGAGGTTCCAGGTGGGGGAGCCTGGGTAGACAACATCAAAGCAAGCCGCATGGTAGTCCCGACTCCAAGCGCCCCTTGTCTGTAACAGACAAGCCGCGTCAGCGGTGGGCGGCAGGGGCGTCACCCGTGGCGCCCCTTTGTTGATCCGCGCATACTCAGATGCACAGATAATAACCAACACCGCTCTCGAGCTTCACTTACCAAAAGAGAAGAGAAAACACGAAACGGGGATGAGTGAAACGAGCCTCCTGGTGATACAATGTGCAGCCATAACAGTTAAGTGAACCGCGCAGTGTTCCCCTCGGCTGTACGCGGGAGCGCTTGAGCAGTGCTTACCGGCTCCCTCGCAGTTCGGCTTCAGGGCAATATCCCCGACTGTGCCCATGTGTCGAGCACGCTCAATGCAGTATCCAGGAAAGCAAATCTGACTGTGCAAAACGTCAGTGTCGCTTTTCAAGAGCAATCTAAGAAAAGGATCAAGAACAGTGTATTCTGTAAAGCCCCAACTCACCTCCAATTCTGAGTCGACCCAAAATCCCGAGGCCGAATCGTCCCAAAATTTTACTGAGCAGGCCAACCCGCATGCTGAGCAAGCCAACCCGGATGCTGAGCAAGCCAGCCCGGATACAAGCGCGGGCCAGCAAGTCGAAACCGCAAAACGGGCTGTGAGAGATTTTTTAGCTGGACGCTCAAGCCAACTCGAACTTCCCGAAACACTCGACAAACCTGTCAGGGATGCAGTGGAGGCTGAACTCCTGGCCGCAATGAGGGAATCAGGTCCCGTTGAACAGTCGTACGCTCGAGAACTGTTTATTGAACGCGGATTTCTGGATGCGGCTATTCAGGATCTGCGGACCGCAGAAGAACCGGCCAGGCGTGCCGCGGCTGCCAGAGCGCTGGGAAACGTGGGAAGTCAGCGCGGAACGGCCCCTCTTATCGCGGCCCTCTTTGATGATGCACCGGAGGTGCGTCGCATCGCCGGTGAAGCGCTGGCGCAGATCGGCGATCCGACCGTCAATGCGCCGATGGCTGACCTATTCGATCTTGTTGATGAAGCCCACGGCGCGACTCAGCCCCCTGCGGTAGAAACTACTTCCGCCACGGAGGGGGTGCCTGCAAGCAGTAAGAGTGCCGCAGTCCAAGTGGCACCCGCTCAAGAAATTGTGGGCGATCTCTCCGCTGTGACCGACGAGGCAGACCTTCTTCAGAGAGAACAAGCTGTTGCCAAGGCTATGAAGGATGTTGAACGCCGCATGTCAGAGACTGCGGCCGCGTGGAATGAGGCAGAGAAGGAGTTGCGGTTGCGCACTGAGTGGGAAACAAAGTTTAGAGCGGAAATGGCAGTCAGGCGCCGGGCAGAAGAGGAGAAATTGGCCGCCGCGCAAATTGCTCGGGTAGAAGCTGAAGAGGTTGCTCACCGTTTTGCGGCAGAAGAGGCGCGCTGGCGGCTCGAGGCTGCAAGCCTCAGGCAAATCATGTCCGAACTCGCACAGAAAAGAATTGACTTGGAGATCCAGGCGAGTGAAGCGGCTGCCTCCGCGCGCCGTGCTGAAGCGGAACGCGCCTGGCAGGAAGCGGAAGCACGGCACAAGACAGAGCTGGAGCGTCTGCGCGGCGAGGAACAGGAGCTCCTCCGCGCTGTTGAAGAGAGTAACCTGACACACGCAGAGGTCGTCGCTAAACGTCAGGCGGCTGAGTCGCAAATTCAGCGCTACGAGGAGGAGAAGTCGCAGCTGGCGGCCATGGAGGCTGCGCGGCGGTCTGAAGCTGAAGGCATGCGGCGCGAAGCTGAAGACAGGGGACGCGCAGAGCAGGAACAGTTGCTGAGACAAGTCGCGGAATTGCGCCGTGTGGCGGAGGAAGTGGCGTTGCGACGCGGCGAAATCGAGTTGGCCCGGCAGAAGACTGAAGAAGAAGCTCAGCAGCTCTTGCAGACACAGGAACTCATGCGCGCGGCCGAGGAGAGTCGGCGTCAGGCGGAAGCCGAACGAGTGAAGCTCGAAGCGGAACTTCGGCAGCAGGTCGAAGCGGAACAACGTCTTCTGGAAGAAGCTCGTCTGCGCGCAAGGGAAGAGCAACAACGCTTACAGGTCGAGGCCAAACAGCGGTCTAGCGAAGAAGAACAACGTTTGGCAGAGTTAGAAGGTTTCCTGAAGAGTATGGAGATGGCCGGGCAACAACTCCTGGGAAAAGAGCGGCAGATCAATCGCGAGGTCGAGAGTTTGCGAATCTCGGAAACGGAAATCCGCGCCAGAATCGATGAGGCTGAACTTCGCAAGGGCACGGCGGAGGATACTCTTCGCATGGTGACCGAGAAAGTCCAGATGGTTGAAGCCGAGGCTCATGTTCGAGCAGTCGAAGAAGAGCGAATGCTGGCTAAGCTGGAGGAAGTTCGTCGCAACGTGGCGGTGGAAGCGCAAGCCAGGGCTGAGCAGGAACGGCGCATTAAGGAGGAGGTCGAGCTCCTGCGTGGCATGGAAGAGGAGCAACGAGAGCGTGTCGAGGAAGAAAGTCGCCGCCGGGCCGAGGCTGAGAATCGTCTGCAACAAGAGAAAGATCGGTTGAGGGCTGAAGAAGAGGCCCGTTTGCGGGCCGAAGTTCAACTCAACATGCTTGCCGACCGCTATCGCGCCGCCAAAGCGGAGAGTGAAGGAAGCGAAGAGCCTCTATCGGCGTCCGACGACCGGGACTACAGCGAAACCGCCACCACAGCTGAGAGTTTGTTTCAGTCGAGTAGCCCACCCGCCGAGAAGCCCCACGTCGTCGTCGCCGACCTTAACAGCGTTGAACCCGACAGGCGGGCCGCAGCTTTAGCCGCCCTGGCGCAACTGAGCGCCAAGGATGCCTTCAGTCTGATAGCCAACTGCTTTGACGATCAATCATCCCACGTGCGAAATGCCGCTGCCCGCGCGCTACGTGACCTTGAGCCGCGCCGGACGGTCGAGTCATTTACCCGGGCTTTAGAAGAAGCTTCGCCCGAGCGACGGAAAAACATCGGCGCAGCAATCGCCGATTCTGGTCTGGCGGCGGAAGCGATCAATAATCTTGACGCCGAGAGCCGGGAGGAGACTTACAACGCGCTCTGTCTCCTTTTCGTAATGGCCAAGACGGGTGAAGTGCAGCCGCTGGTGCGAGCAATCGAAGAGCATGAGAACGTGGAGGTGCGCCGGGCAGCAATTAAGCTCCTTACTTTAAGTGGTCAGTCAGAAATAGCTGACGCTGCAGTTAAACGACATCTCAATAGCTACCGCGGAAATGGCGATTCGGTGGCAGGCTGAAGTCTCGTAGTATGTAAACTGCACCTGCTTAACAGATCGAATAGTTATTATCTGCCGCATTCAGAAAAGCGTTTCCAAATGCAGTAGGTTGTGGTAAAACTTAGTCAAGCTAAGCCAACAACCTGCACTAAGCGCTCCCCTCAAGGTTGTGCCGACCGGGCGGTAACTCGGCTACCGCTCTCTTGCTCCACACTCAATCAAATAGTCCAGGAGAAATAAACACATGCCAGAAGATTCTCTGCAAGCGAGCAGACGTAAGTTTCTTGGCCAAGTAGGTGTCGCAAGCGCCGTTACCTTGGCTACCGGGACGGTAGGCATCGAGCCATTGATGGGAACAGGGCGTGCGGCAGTCATGGCCGCATCACCTGGCGGTCCACAACAACGAGCGGCCGAATGCGCAAAAATCCGTCGCGACGCTGCGCAAACAGGGTTGAGGGAAACTCCGCCTCACCTACAACACGCCACCAATGGCGACGAGGATCTCTATGACAATAAGATAGCCAGTTTTTCCAAGGGGCTGCCACATAATGGCGACGGTACAGTATTGTTGGGTGCCTACGCCGCTATGCTCAAAGCGCTCACCGGCGGAAATGCCGCGGACTTTGACGCCATACCTATGGGCGGGAGTCTGCGCTTGACAGATCCACAATCAGGACTTGCTTTCGACATGGAAGGCACTGACTCCCATGCCCTCGTACAGCCGCCGCCGCCGACGTTTGCAAGTCGCGAACAGGCCGCTGAAATATCCGAGAACTACTGGATGGCTTTGCTGCGCGATCTTCCCTTTTCAGAATATGGAGGCGATCCCATAGCTAACGCGGCCGCAGCTGACTTGACACTTTATGGCGCCGATTTCAAGGGCCCCAAAAGCAATGGCGCCGTTACGCCGGCCACTCTTTTTCGCGGACTCACACCCGGAGATACAAAGGGTCCATTCCTCTCCCAGTTTTTTTACCAGTCGTGTAATTTCGGCGCGAATAAGCTTGAGCAACAAATAAACACGGTTTTCCCCGGCATCGATTATCTGACCGACTTCGGTTCGTGGTTGGACGTTCAGCGAGGATTTCTGCCCCCACCGGCGAACCTCGACAGCACCCCGCGGTATATGCGCAATGGCCGCGATTTGGCCCATTGGGTTCACATTGATGTACTGTTCCAAGCTTATTTTATGGGCTTTCTGGTGCTTGCAGGTCTTAATGCGCCGGTGGACGATGGCAACCCTTACAATAACAACCTAAGCCAGGACGGATTCGGTACTTTTGGCGGACCACACATCGCGTCACTGCTTTGTGAAGTGGCTGGTCGCGCTTTAAAGGCGGTTTGGTATCAAAAATGGTTCGTGCATCGGCGGCTCCGGCCGGAAGTGCATGCCGCCCGCATTGACCGCACGCTCTATCACAACGCAGGGTTTCCGGTGCACGCTGAGATTTTGAACTCGCTGTCCAGCGCCGGACGGCTGGGTCGGTACTTACCGGGCGGCAATGCTCTCCTGCCAATGGCTTTCGTGGAGGGTTCGCCGGCCCATCCTGCTTATGGCGCGGGCCATGCCACCGTCGCTGGCGCTTGTGTGACAATCCTCAAGGCCTGGTTCAAAGAATCCACTAGACTGGTGGATCTCGGTGTGACGCCGCGGCAGCCAACTGCCGATGGTCTGAGTCTTCTAGAGTACAGCGAGGACGACGCAAACGACCTCAATGTCGGGGGCGAACTCAACAAAGTCGCTTCCAACGTGGCACTTGGCCGGAATATTGCAGGTGTTCACTGGCGTTCAGATGCCACTGAGTCGCTCAAACTGGGTGAGCAGGTGGCAATAGGAATTCTGCGTGAACAACGGGCCATCTATCACGAAAAGTTTGCCGGTTTCAGCTTGACCAAATTCGATGGGACTGTGGCGACGGTGTAAGACAAGCAACTTATCCGGCGTTTTACTCCAAAGCTACGATCGCCACGGCGCCCGGTGCGAGACTCAAACGCATACTGCTCTGCCCATTCAGCCGCTGCACTTCGAGTGTTCTGCCACTGGTCCAATCTGTGGCGCGATGGATTGTAGTCGGTGCGTTGACTGTCGCAACTACAACCGCGCTATGGTCTACCCGGGCTAAACCCTGCTGTGGTTTGTAGACGCCATTGTTATTGAAGATAGTGACCAGCCAGCCGGATGCGGTCCGGTTCAGCAGGTACTCAACATCTCCTCGCACCTCGATTGGAAGAGCGCCCGCAAAGATGTGCGTAAGCATGTGAGCAGCAAACGGCGTGATGCGCTCGTCCTCGCCAAGCAAGTCGGGGAGTGCGGAGAAGATCACCCTTCCCTTCCCGACTCTATTAATCGTGACTAAAGCATCACCAGAAACAGCTGCAATCAGAGGTTTTGCTTCTCTCAGTTGAACCCTCTCGTAACGAAACGTCTGCCCAGTTAGGTCCTGCGGCGGTTCACCAGGCGAGAGACAATGCGCCGTATTGGTTTCCGCAGTGCTGTTGGTTTGACGCAGACCTACGAGGTCTTGCGGAAGACCCTTCATTTGCGCCGCATTCAATACAATTGTGCCGCCCGCCTGAGCATACTCCGTTAGCTTTTGGATCCAGCGCGGTGTCCAATCAATACGGCCTCCGACAACCACGGCACGATAATTGGTGAGCGGGTTATAGTTGGAGCCTGAAACAGGACCCTCGTCCGCAACTAGCACGTCGAAAACGTCGCCGAATATTCCACTCACAAACGCCTGCCGATCAGCCGTCGCAGGTTCCCCTGTTCTAACCGGACCGGGGTAGTAAGCCACGCCGAAGAGTTCGCTGAGGGCACGATCGCCCCGCGAAATCTGTGAGACTTCGAATGGCCATTGTGGATAATCAGTCATGTCCCAACCATGCGCAGGATCGAGCAAGAAAGCGATCGGCGTATAAGGCACTCCGCGATCTGGATGCTTTTCCGCAAACCGCATGAACTCGTCAGTGATCTTGCCAAGCGGATTAAGCTGAAACGGATGATCACCGGGACCCGGCTTGAAAAATTGATCAAAGCCCTGCTCAAGATAGATCGCGGATGCTCCGGCCATGTAATAGAAGTAATAACATTTGCGGTACCAGGAAAGTGATGGCCCCATTGTTGCGCCATAGCGAGAGTGGAAGAAATTGTCCGGGCCGGCAAAGTTTTGAGCTTTGGTGAAGGTCGTCGCTGTGTCGCCGAAGTTTGGGGCGTGATAATAAAGAAAGGCGCCGCCAAACTGCCGGGCCGCACCTCGCGTAAACGCGACGCGCATCGCAAACAAAGGCTGTACAGCGGCTGTTTCAATGCCTAGCAGGCGCACACCCCAGCTACTCAACGCGTGAGCAAAGGAGGTGCTCGAAGTGGACTGTGCGGGAATCAGTTTGTCCCACAGAGGACCGGTTCCTGTATGAAAAATCGCGCCCCATTTTTTAGTAAGCTGATTGGTATAGAAGACTTGATGGGCTTCGAGTAACTCACGCCGGCTCATGGAGGGAGTTATCTTTAGCTCCGAGGGAGCCGCGTCCCAGATGTATCCCACACTCTCACCTGAGATCCAGCCGAGGAATTGATTCTTCAGTTCCCCATTCAACAAACGCCACGCGGCCTGGCCTTCGTCCTCTGACAAATTTGCGGATCCATAGTTGATTAGAATGGCAAAAGGTGAATGTGTGTCGCGCAGATAGCGAAGGAAAGGGCTCCCTTCCTTCAGGTAGTCCCGCAGATTGTTGAGGTGAATAACCGGCACTACTAATTGCGAACTGAAGATTGGCACGTCAGGAGCGCCTGCGAATTGTTTGACAAACTCCTCAATCGGCTCAGCGTTGAACGGAAAGAGCGGCCGCTTGGACGCGGGCTGTTCGTATAGTTGCCAGAACTGGTTGGCAATATTCCAGGGCGTGAAGAAGTCGCGGCCGGCTATTTTTGGACGCAGCCAGGACTGGGGCACGACGTCCTTGTCAGGGGGAGTTATCAGCGAGGTCAATGCATCACGCTTGCGGGACCATGCTTCCAGGTAACGCGTTGCCGCAAAATCCGGTTTCCTTCTCCCGTCGGGCACGAAGGAGAGATCGTTCGTTACCAATATACAATCGACGTGACGCCGGGCCGCGGCAGACCTTTCAATTTCGATGAAAAGACGGGCCGGTCCCTTTTCAAGTTTTCCTGCCGCGCTATCCCACGTAAACGCCCATCCCCAATACATGCTGACTTCATCGTGGGCGTCAACAACATCTTTCGCTCCGAATTCGTGGCCAGAGCTTTCAATCCTGCCTTTGCCCTGTTCCCCTGTTCCCCTGTTTCCCCGTTCGGCAATCTTCAGCTGTTGCAGAATTCGCATCGTAAAGCACTCATCCTTGTTGGCCCAATCTGCATACCGCACCCAAACTCTGTAGTCTCCCGCCCTCGGAATCTCAAGATCCTGATAGATCGTCGCTCTGGTTTCATCGGCACTCGCTGCAGCCGAATTCCATCCGCTTTCACCACCCTGTGACCACTCAGCGGAAACACCAGGTCCGTTCATTCCCCATCCCGGCGCTTTAGCTCTGGGAAGGTTCAGCCATGATGGATTCGAGACTGGCGCGCCGAACAGGCCGGTAGAGAAGCCACGCATGTCTTCGGCCTCATACCACAGATACTCGTGAGTGACGGGTGCAGTCGGAGCCTGGATAGACTCGCCAGTATGGTCACTTGACGAGTGTTGAGTGTTGGAAACGGCAGGCACAACCGTTTCTAAGGCCCTCTGGAAGGAAAGCCGTGGCGTTAGCAAATGGAGTAAGGTTAATCCGAACACAATTGGCTTTTTGATCATTTGGGTACAGCGTAGTTTAAACTCTAGTTTCACGCGAGCGTTCTCTGGGAGCGCAGGCATCCTTGCCTGCCTCTCTGGTGCCGTTTTGGTTACTTCAGCAGGCAAGGATGCTGCGCTCCCATGCGCTCCCAGCTCTTCCTTAAGTTGCATTCGTAGTACGGAGTCGGCAGAATACACGCCGAGCCTGTGTTTATCTCACTGGGACAATATCCTTAACGGCTTTAGAGGTGAAAAGTATGAGTACGGAAAAGGAGCAGGGCAATGCAACGCGAAGCTCGCTCCGTTTGGCGCCGACTTGCGACGAACTTGACGAGCAGAAAAGTAAACTGCCGCGGCAGTTTGTCAACTTCACTTTTTATCGCGCTCGACCAGAGTGGCGTCTACTTGATGAAGCTCAGAAACAAAGTTGTCGCGCTGAGTTCCTTGCTGTAGTAGACGACTTCCGGAGAGCACTGCTAATTCATACCTACTCAACTATCGGGTTGCGCACTAATGTCGATTTCATGATTTGGCGGATTGGATACGAACTTGATCCGATGCAGCAGATGACCTCACGGATGAATCGCACGGCGATGGCCAAATACATCGAACCGACTCAATCATTCCTTTCTATGACCAAGCGTTCAATGTACATCGACCAGGACAATCCGGAACACGTTGAAGATCGGCTGCATATCATTCCCGGCAAGTCCGACTATTTGTTTGTTTATCCGTTCGTAAAGACGCGCGAGTGGTATTCGCGCCCGGCGGAACAGCGCCAGGAGATGATGGATGAACACATCCGAATCGGTTCCAAGTATCGCTCCGTAAAGCTCCACACCACCTACTCTTTTGGTCTGGATGACCAGGAGTTTGTGGTCGCTTTTGAAACCGACAACCCGGCGGACTTCCTTGACCTAGTCCAGGAGCTACGCGAAACGAAGGCGAGTTCTTATACCCTGCGCGACACGCCGATGTTTACGTGCCGGCAAAGGAAGCTGGCCGAGTGTCTGGAGTCGCTCGGATAAACCAGGCAGGACAGAACCTGACAGCACACGAATAACCCGGGCCAGTTTAGGGGCGTGGTTATCACACTAAATCAAAAGGTAACAAGCATCCTTCTAGTTGCTCTCACTTGATGTCTCGACGAAAATGAGGGCATGGCGGACGCAAATTTCACCGGCTCACACGAGCAACACTCCAACAAAGATCCCTGGCAGCCACCGCAATCCCGTCGCGCCTTCTTGCTGCTTTTGCCGGTCGGCATCGCTACCGCTGTTTTTGCCTCGCTGGCTTCTGCCGCCTACCGTTTCCTGCGGCCACGAAGTGCGGTTTTGAGTGATGAGTGGATAGACGTTGCGCCTCTTGCAGAGCTCCACGGTACTAAACCAATCAACCTAAGAATCCTGGTAGAACATACCGAAGGTTGGGCAAAATCTCTTGTCGAGCATTCTGTCTATGTTCTGCCTGCTCTTAACAACCAGGTACTCTCACCCGTATGTCCACACGAAGGTTGTGAAGTCGCCTGGGCCGAAGGCCGAAACGCTTTCGCATGTCCTTGTCACGAGAGCAATTTCCGGCCCGACGGCTCTCGCATTAATGGTCCAGCCTTGCGTGGTCTTGACTCTCTGCCTTCTCGCGTCGAAAAGGGCCGCCTGCAAGTGCAGTTCCGTTATTTCGCAAACAACACTCGGGAGCGAATCGTGACCGGATGAGTGTGCGGAAGAGGGGAATGCGCGTAAAGAGCAGCCAAACTGATGACGGCCCGAAGGACAGGAACAACTGGCCCCGGAACTGGCGCTGCTGGCTCAAAACCACGGCGGGAATTATTTTTCTGTTTCTGTTGGTCCAATTCCTCACGGGCCTGCTGCTCACATTCTTCTATGTTCCCTCGACTGATCACGCCCACACAACTGTAGCGTATATCGAAAAGGTGTTGCCGGCGGGGTCTTGGATTCGCGCCCTGCACCATCATGCGTCTCAGTGGCTGCCTGTATTTCTGCTTCTGCACCTGGCTCAACTTTTTTGGCGCGAAGCCTACCGAACCAGACCCGTTCAATGGCTCGTGACTGTTCTGGTTCTTGTGCTGGTAATGGTTGCTGCCGCAACCGGGTACTCCCTGCCCTGGGACGCACGCGCCTTCTTCAGCACTCGTGTTGCGGAAGGAATCGTTGCGGGATTGCCCCTTGCCGGCGCCAGCGCACGCCTCTGGCTCCTCGGTGGAAATGAAATATCGACGCTGACGCTCTCGCGGTTCTTCGCCCTTCATGTTTTTGTGACACCGCTATTGATCGGGATAGTGATGGCGTTGAGATGGCGACAGCTGCGACAGTCTCAGGAGGCCTCAAACAGTGTGAGTGCTGGCCCATTCTCATTAATGACGGCTCAGCTTTTTCGAAATTCGATCGTCGCCGGGTTGGCCTTCCTTGCTTTGGCACTTTTCGCGAAAAAGTTTCCGGCGCCGTTGGGACCACCAGCAGCGACGGTTACTACGAACTACCTGCCCCGCCCTGGTGCTCAATTTATCTGGCTCTATGAGTTGCTCAAACATGTCCCCGGTGGATTGGGTTCACTGGTTGGTCTTGTATTACCAGGCGTGGCTTTCCTTCTCCTGGCGCTGCTGCCGTGGTTGAATATCGGGGCCGTTACGCGCTTCATGAAACACCCACAAAGAAACTTGGGCGGCGCGGTTCTCGTTCTCTTGCTCGTAGTAGTAACTAGCATGACGATTGTTTCTTATGAAGGTGATCGGCGAGATCCGCGCACGCGCGAACAACTGTTGCGGCAGCGCCGGGAAGAGTCGGAGTTTCGTATAGAACCATTTAAACCGAGCCGGCTGCCAGGAGCAGGGGAACAGGCGCGTGAAGCGGGAGTAGCACTGTCGCCACGCGAATCGGGACCGCCGCCGGCTTTTACAAAGTTCTGCGCCCAATGTCATGGGGAGAAGGGAGAAGGAGCGCGCCAGGGACCGTTGCGTTTTCCTCCTTTGCAGGGTGTTGCCGGAAAGCCACAACGAACAGTGGACGACATTGTTGCATTACTCAATGATCCGAAGGCGTACGGGCTTGAACCGCCAATGAGGTCTTTTGCAGGCAAGCTCACAGAAGAAGAAAAACGCCAGATTGCCGAATGGGTTGTCACGTTGAAATGAAGGTCAGCAATTGGGTCTTCTTCAATCCCGTTAGAGTCTGTCAG
>DATEUF010000220.1:0-10948 GCA_035283325.1 Pyrinomonadaceae bacterium
TCAGTGACTTCAATCTGGAGGTGTGATCCAAGACGCTCGACCGTTATCGCAATGCGTCCGTGCGTTGGGGTGAATTTGACCGCATTCGAAAACAGGTTCCAAAAGACTTGTTGCAATCGATCAGCATCACCAGAAACGATCGTGCCGCTGTGGCTGTGACTTACCACGATATCAATTGACTTGGCGTCGGCAGCAGGACGGATCGATTCCAGCGCAGCCTCGAGGCTGTTGAGGACGTCTATGGGACGCGGCTCAATCCTAAGCTTACCTGTTATGACTCTTGAGATGTCCAGAAGGTCAGATAATAATTGGACCTGTGCGCGCGCATTGCGCTCGATGCTTTCTACAGCGCGTTCCATTCCTGCCTGGTCTAATTTTCCCAGCCGAAGCATCTGCGCCCATCCCAGAATTGCGTTGAGAGGCGATCGAATCTCGTGGGAAATCATTGCTAAAAACTCATCTTTCGCACGATTTGCTGCTTCCGCATGGTGCCGCGCCGCGCTTTCACTGGCAAGCAACCGCGTGCGTTCTTCCTCGGCCCGAATTCGATCCGTGATATCCCTTGCAATTTTTGAAGCGCCAATGATGGCCCCACTCGTATCGCGGACGGGTGAGACCGTCAAAGATATGTTCTTCATTTCGCCGCTTTTGGTTACTCTTATGGTTTCGAAATGATCTACTCGTCGACCCAGTCGCAATTGACTTAGGATTACTTTCTCTTCGTCCTGGTGTTCGGCGGGGATGATTATGTTTATCGGTTTTCCGACGGCTTCACTGGCTGTGTACCCGAACATGCGTTCAGCAGCTGCGTTCCATGAGGTAATGATTCCCTCCAGACTCTTACTTACGATTGCGTCTTCGGATGAATCTACGATACCCGCCAACAGCGCGCGGGCTTGCTCGCCCTGTCGCCGCTCGCTGATGTCACGGAACACCAGAACCGCACCAACTGAAGAGGTCCCAGATCTAATGGGCGCGCCGCTGTCATCGATTGCAATTTCACGCCCGTCTTTACTGATCAGGAGCGTATGATTCGCCAGGGCAATGACCACACCTTCACGAATGGCGCGCAGCGCAGGATTTTCAACCTCCTGACGAGTGTCCTCGTTAACGATTCTGAATACTTTTTCCAGTGGCTGTCCCTGTGCCTCAGCCCTGGTCCAACCCGTCAAGGATTCAGCAACCGGATTGAGAAATGTGACAAGTCCTTCCGTATCTGCCGTGATTACTCCATCACCGATGCTCGACAACGCGACCTCGAACCATTGGCGCTGCTCGCTAAATTCTTCCGTCGTCTTGGCAACTGCCACTGACACGGATGCTGAGTTCCTATTCTTCATATTTGAACCTACCACGACAGGCGAGCGAGTTCGCCTTGAAGTTGGACCTTATAAAACGGGGGTGTCAGCTAGATGGAATGGTTCATGATAGCACGAGCGACGTGAATTCTCGTCCTGGATTTAGAGCTTAATCCGGCCGGGGCGACCGGAGGCTTGACGTCGGGAAAAGTTGACTGCACCCGGATTTTAATGAGGTCGTGTAAATTCATATTCACCAGTCGTCAATCCCAGAAGCTCGGCGGGGCTGATCTACCCCCACGCAATGATGCGAGATGATTCGAGAGATATGCTCTACTGAACACATCGCATATTTGACATATAGATGCCAGGGTAGGTAAGATTCTTGCTGGATCGAGTCAGCCTCCTCTTTTCTCAGCTGCTCTGGAATCACCCAGACTACCTGAAGTCAACCACTGAGCAATTGCTCCGCTGATCAAGAGTCACTTCGAAAGCAGGTCCCGATGATAGTGTGTGAATTATGCTTGTATTATCGGCCAGACGGTCAGTGTAGTCTTGGCCTCAAGATTCCGAAAAGTATGACATGCCGCGAGTTTGGTCCAAGTATCGACAGATTCTGTTCTAACCCCAGGGATTTTGAAAGCGGCAACCAGATTGTGCAGATGGCTACCTTCTTCGGCATCAAGGGAGCGGAACTGAAAAAGGTCAAGCTCATGGCGGGCAAGGCAGAAATCGCACGCTCGAGATGTTAGCTATCTGCCCGATTTTTAGGACCCGGCTCTTACTCGGCTTCTTCTTATTTAAACGAGAGCAGATCACCGGGTAAGTGCGCCTTTCGTATCCGGCATATACCATATCCGCCTTATTACGACCCGAGATATATTGCGCTCTTGACACATACTCGAGCGACCAAACTCCGTTGGATGTATTGTCGCCGCGCGACACAATTCGTCCAACAGGACATGTTGCGAGTGGCGTTCAGTGAACCGGTCACAACTGTTGCCGTCGATTGCCAGCAGTGCTAGATTAAACGACCTTGAAGAGAGCAGATGACATTTGAAGAAAAATTTCTCAAGTTGGGTGACGCGATCCCTCCCGTGGTGGTGGTTCCGTCGGAGTCATCATACTTGTATTGGCGACGATCCGGGAATCTTCTCTTTCTCTCGGGCCATGCCCCGCGTTGGGGCAGCACTGATTTCCGATACAAAGGCAAGGTTGGCAAGGATCTATCAGTAGAGGATGGCTACGCCGCGGCCCGGCTTACCGCCTTAAACCTGCTGCAAACAATCCGCCAAGCCCTTGGCAGCCTCAACGAGGTGTCAAAGATTGTGGATGTGTTTGGTGTGGTCAATAGCGCGCCAGGCTTTGTTGAGCAGTCTAAAGTTCTAAACGGCTTTTCTGATTGCATGCTTGAGATCTTTGGAGAGGCGGGAAAGCATTCGCGTATGGCCATCGGTGGCGCGGAACTCCCCTTCAACATCGCAGTCGAAATCAAGATGGTGGTAGAAATCGTGGACCATCACGACCCCAATAGTAGGTAAGATCTGGAGGAGAAGTCTCGCTAAGGAAGCACCTGTTGTTCCCGTCTGATCACTTTAGTGAGCAAAGAAAACTACATCAGGGTAAGCGAGCAAGCCTTGCGGAGCTTTTGCATTTCAGTGCTCACGAAGGTTGGTGTCTCAATGAAGCACGCCGATGTTTGGACGGAAGTGCTCATCGAGGCCAGTCTGCGAGGAGTTGACTCACATGGCATTCTCGTCCTGCCGATGTACGCTGCCATGCTGGAAGCTGGCGGCATTAGAGTGGATGCTCGGCTGGAAGTGGTCAGCGATAACGGTCCAACCATGTTGCTGGATGGCGGGCATGGCATTGGTCCGGTCATCGCCGATGGGGCAATGAATCTGGCGCTCGACCGTGCCCAGGAGTTTGGTCTCAGCTTTGTCACTGTTCGAAACAGCAATCACTTCGGAATGGCTGGGTTCTATGCTACGAAGGGCCTCGCCCGTAATATGATCGGGGTGGCCCTCACTAATGCTGGACCGGCCATTGCAGCGTGGGGAGGGAAGACGAAAGTCATTGGAAGCAATGCGATGGCGGCAGCATTACCCGCAGGGAAAGAACTTCCGATCGTGTTTGATGCAGCCATTGGTGCGTCAGCCGCGGCAAAAATCTTTCTGGCGGCCGAAAGGGGTGAGCGGATCCCCACAGATTGGATGATTGATCGAAGCGGCGAACCAACCGATGACCCGCACGAGCTCTTTGCCGGCGGCGTGCTTCTCCCTTTTGGCAAACATAAGGGCTATGGCCTGGGCTTAATCATCGATTCCTTGACGGGCATTCTGAGCGGCGGCCTGTTCAGTGTCTCCGTCGGAGGCTTTGGCCGGGATATGTCCCAACCCCTGGGCATCTGCCACAGTTTTTTCGCGCTGGATATCGGTCGCTTCATCGCGGTCGATCAATTTAAAAGTCGGGTTGATGAGATGATCGGGCATGTCAAAAGTTCGGAACCAGTTGAGGGTGTCGATCGCATCTATCTCCCCGGCGAAAGAGGCTTTCTTATTCATCAGGACCGAAAGCTTAATGGCATACCTCTTTGGGCCAAATTGGTCGCAGATCTCAAAGAGTTGGGTCACAGACTGTCTATCCAACCACCGATCCCCGCCTAGGCTCCAACCCATCAGTTGATGCATAACTCAATAAAACGCAGCTTCTCCCGCCAAAAACTGAAAAACATTGACCTTGCCAGGGCCGGTTTGATATATAATATGCCATCTCACAATGTGAAACTCATGTCTTTTTAGGCCTCGAAATGTGGCGGTTAGAGCGCAGGGATAGTAAAGAGCGCGGCATTGAGAGCAACAAAGACAAGCAAGCCGTGGGTATGGGACAAAGTACGTCAGAGGTTGTCGCCAGTTTGGGAGCTGGAATGGCGGTAGCGCGTCCCTGATCCAGGAGTATGGCTGGTAACAAAGCCAGCTCAACTAGTTCGCTTGCATTCCTATTCACTATTCCTCCTGCCACCATCAAACTGTTTAGGTTTAGCTCGCTAAAAGGGAAGGCTCGATGAAGCTTCTATTCAGCTTTTTCGCCATGCTGTTGCTTGCCGCGGCCACGGCAAGCGGGCAAGCAAAGAAGGTAAAGGTCATTACTGGCGTCACCCTGATCGATGGAACACGTCGGCCTCCGCTTAAGAATGCAGTCCTCCTCCTCGAGGGCACCCGCATTACCTGGGTTGGTCCAAGAAACAGAACGAACCTCCCGCGAAGTGCGCCGACAATTGACGCTCGAGGCAAATACGTGATTCCGGGCTTGGCTGATATGCACAATCACCTCGGCGAAGGTACTTTTAGTTTCAAGGAAGGGCCTTCTGATTTTAGAAAGAACCTCGCACGAATGCTTGGCTGGGGATTTACGACCGTTTTCGATCAGGGGATTCCAGATTTGCGATCTTTCGCTGATCTCAAGCATTTGGCAGCAGCAGATCCTGCTTCCTATCCACATTTTTTCGGTGTGGGCGTTCGATTTGCCGCGAGAGGAGGGCATGGTGCATCCCTCGGGGTCTACACACCCGAGTCCGCGGATGAGGCCCGCAGCCAGGTGCGGGACTTGAAAGCCGCAGGCGTGGACGGCGTGAAGATCGTTTACGACGATTTGAGCTACGTTACTAACCAGCCCCGGCCGATGCTCAAATCGGACGTGGTCGCGGCAATCATAGACGAAGCCCATAAACAGGGGCTTAAGGCTTATGTCCATGCTCCTGTTTTGAAATATGCCAAAGAGGTCTTGCAGGCGGGCGCTGATGGGCTGGTGCACGGCATTATCTCGGAACCGGTTGATGACGAGTTCGTCTCTTTAATGAAAAAGAATCATGCGGTCTACATCACAACGCACGCGATCTTTGAGTCAGTCGCTGATACCGGCGGTTGGGCTCGGCGGGAAGCCGCGTTCGACGATCGGGGGATAATCCCGAAAGAAGTCTTCGAGTTGGGAATGAACTCAGCGAGGGTTAAAGAGTGGGAGGCAAGGTGGAACAACCTCTCAAAGGCGAAAGCCAATCTCCCTGTTTTAAGGGCAAACTTGAAGAGGCTCCAGGATGCGGGGATTGTGGTTGTGCTTGGTTCGGATACATCCAGTGCCGGTTCAGGTACTGGCGTGTTGCTGGGTCTAGCAAGCCAATTAGAGTTGGCACTGTTGGTTGAAGCAGGCTTGTCACCCCTGGAGGCGCTTCAAGCCGCCACCATCAATGCCGCGCGCATGGTTGATCGAGAGAAAGATCTCGGGACGGTTGAGCCAGGCAAGCTAGCCGATTTGTTGATCTTGGAGGCGAATCCCCTCTCAGATATCGGAAACGTGCGACGCATCTACCGCGTCATTAAGGGAGGCATCGAATATGATCCGGTGGACCTGCTTCAGGAAGGGAAGTGAGGATACAAATGAAGTATTCTCCTGAGCTTTCGATAGCACGATGAAAATTGTATCGCTCAAAGCCGTACCCATTACCCACGTTGTCGAACAGCCCATATATCTGTTTGAGCGTCCGCTCTACCACCTATTGGTGCGAGTCGAAACCGAAGACTCCGTCACCGGGTATGGTGAGGTGTGCGATAGCTACGGGTGCAACTATCCACTTAGTGTACAGGCAATCATAGACGAGGCGCTGAGTCCACTTCTCCTGGGAGAAGATCCTTTGGACCTCGAGCGGCTGATCCTTAAACTGCGTGGCTGGACTCGCAGGCGCCTGGGCGATCAAGGAATAGCGATTCAAGCCATTAGCGGGGTCGAGATCGCGCTGTGGGATCTAGTCGGCAAGATCAAAGGCGAATCGGTGAGTCGGTTGTGCGGACGCTTGCGGGATCAGATTCCAGTGTATGCCTCCAGCACAGTGCTGGAAGAGGGGCCACCAGAAGTTCATCTACAGTTATTGGAGCCTTGCCTTAGTCGAGGGGTCCGCGCCGTCAAGGTCCGACTGGGGCTCGATTTCCGACGCGATTTAAATACATTACGCGCTCTGCGCAAGTTGATCCGCGATGATGTTCAGATGATGGTTGATGGGGGCGAGCACTACACAGTGCGAACGGCACTGGAAGTGGCCCACGCTCTGGCGGATCTGGGCATACGCTTCTTTGAGGAGCCGATCCCTCAGCACAATCGAGAGGGGATTGCTCGCCTGGTGCAAAAGTCGCCTGTGCCAATTGCTTACGGAGAACACCTTTTTCTCACGCAGGATTTTCAGGATTGCTTGATTCACCGGCGAGCAGACGTGATTCAACCTGATGCGGCCATATCTGGAGGAATCTCGGAATGCCGGAGAATCGCCGCATTAGCGGAGACCTTCGGTGTGCCGGTGGTGCCGCATTCCGCGGCCGGCCCGCTAGCCCTGGCCGCAAATCTTCATTTGGGTGCGTCGGTTAACAGTATCTGGATGCTTGAGTACACGTTTACTTTCGATCGGGTTTGGAGAGAGATGCTCAAAGAACCGATCCTCTCGCCACCTGCGATACGTGACGGACAATTGGCAGTGCCTAATGGGCCAGGTTTGGGAGTGTTGGTCGATGAAGAGATGTGGACCAGATATCCCTACCAGATGCGTGCACCTGTGGTAGAGATGCCAAGTTGGTCGCTGGGCAATGTTTAAAGGCCGAAATGAAGGTGACAGATGTCAAATTCACTGGAATGGGGAATCCACCGTTTTCGAGATTTCCTCGAGGACGGTGTGTATGACATCGTGCAGCCTGATCCGCACTGGTGTGGCGGAATCCTTGAATGTCGAAAGATCTCCGCGCTCGCTGAAGCGGCCAGTAAGCAGTGCATACTCCATACAGGTGGAATTGGCGGGCTCTGGTTAGCGGCGAACTTGCAGGTGACGGGAGCGATTCCGAATTGTCCTTATTTTGAATACTTGATGGAACCACCAGTTTGGACCCCGGAGATCAGAGATGTATTCCTAAAGGCGCCGATTAGGATCTCGGACGATGGATACATCGACATTCCACAAGGACCAGGATTGGGAGTCGAGCTTAACGAAGAAACTATCAGCAGGTACACGGTTCAGGCAGCATAAATCAACGACAACAACGGCGGCGCCCTAAATCGCTACCGGATCTACTCTGTAGGAGGAATGATCATGGCCTTTACGAGTATGGATCAGTTACGCGCGGGCTCTGAGGATATAGCGATTATCGGCAAGGCGCTTATCGAGCGTCAGGCGACAATGCCTCAAATGATCAAGTCTTTGCTCCGCCAGTTGGAGGAGCACGTGGATGGGTTCCCTGTGGATCAACTCGTGCATGCGTTGCAGACCGCGACACGAGCGGAGCACGGTGGCGCGAGTGAAGAGATGATTGTGGCAGCGCTATGTCACGACATTGGGAAGGCCGTATCCGATGCGAATCATGGGGCCATCAGCGCCGAGATCCTCAAACCTTATGTGAGCGCGGAGACCTATGAGATCGTGCGGACTCATCAAGATTTTCAGGGTCGCTACATCTATTCGTTTATTGGCAAAGATCCGGAGGCGCGCCGGCGATATGCTGACCGGCCCTGGTACGAACTGGCCTGCAAATTCTCTGACGCCTGGGATCAGACTTCTTTTGACCCGGTTTACGCCGCCTTACCGCTGGAACACTTCGAACCAATGATCGACCGCATCTTTGCTCGTCCCCGCGAGTTTTGATTCTAGAGCTTATTCCAACATCGTTCGGGTGCGACTGCACGCCATAGTGTTTCCGTGTTGCGAGGGGTTTAGAGTACGGGCCCATCTGTTTAGGGCGGGTGCGTTCTAAACCCGGGCTAAATGGCTGCGGATGGCTTTCGAGCGAATAGCAATATGAACAAAGCGCGGCTACAAGGTGGCAGGATCTTCTACGGCTGGTGGGTCGTGGTAATTGCCGGAATCGGACTCTTCATGGGCTATGGCGCCGTGATCAGCTTTACCTTTGGAGTGTTCTCAAACCCGCTTGGCCAGGAGTTTGGTTGGAGCCGAACTGAAATCTCGTTGGCCTATTCCCTCTCATTAATAGTCTATTGCGCCGCAACCCCGTTTATGGGTCGTCTAGTGGATCGCTTGGGGGCACGCAAGGTGATCGTTCCTTCGGTCCTGATCTTCGGTTTCAGCTTGCTCTCTTTCCATTTTCTTGCCGGCAATCTGTGGCACTTCTACGCCATCTACATCCTGATGGGACTCGTGGGCGGCGGGTCGTCGTTGGTGCCTTACTCTGGCGTGATCTCACACTGGTTTGACAAAAGAAGGGGCCTCGCCCTTGGGCTGGCCGCCATCGGAGTGGGGTCGAGTACATTCCTTATGCCATCCCTCGCATATGCGTTGATAGCGGCTGCCGGCTGGCGCGGTGCTTATAGCATCCTGGGAGTTATGGTGATGATCGTAACCGTTCCGGTGGTCGGTCTCTTTCTCGTTGAGAAGCCACAAATGATGGGATTACTGCCGGATGGGGAAACAGCCGTGCACGAGGGGCCATCACCCCAGAGCCGCGAAGGGATGACGAGCGGTGAGGCCCTGCGCACCAGCACCTTCTGGCTGTTGTTCGTGGCTTTCTTTCTGATCGGGATCAGTGTGGTTGGCTGTCTAATTCACCTGGTGCCGATGCTCACCGATCGCGGTATATCTCATCGGACCGCGGCCCTTGCCACTTCAGTGCTTGGCGGCGCGGTTATCCTGGGACGGGTCGCGAGTGGATATCTGCTGGACCGCCTCCTCGCTTCTTATGTGGCAGTCTTTTTTTTCTTAGGCGCAGCGTCAGGAATTCTCCTGCTTTGGAATGGTGTGATCGGAGGATGGGCATTTGTGGCCGCCTTTCTGATTGGCATGGGGATGGGAGCAGAAAATGACATCGTTGCCTATGCGGTGAGTCGTTACTTTGGTTTGCGTGCTTATGGTGAGATCTACGGCTATGCCTTAATCAGTTTTGCCCTGGGAGGAGTCGTAGGTCCTTTACTAATGGGAATCGGTTTCGACCGGACTGGATCATACCGCCTGGTCCTGGGAGTGTTTATGCTGGCAACCCTCTTGGGAGCAGGATTGATGACTCGACTCGGACCATATCGACTTTGGAAGACTGAGGCCCAGGCCGCGGTGGCTTAACCTTTCGCCAGGTGCTCAGCAACTTCGGCAAGGAGAAGACGATCATGAAGGACTTGTTAACTTTTTGGACCACACTCCTCTTGCTTAGTTCGGTGATAGCAAACGGGCAAACGCAAACTGAGCAGGCGCTCAGCAGTACCAAGGTGATTACGGGGGCAACCATCATCAACGGCACCGGTCGCCCGGTCAAAGATGCAGTGATCCTAATCGAGGGAACTCGCATCACCCACGTTGGTACGCGAAGCTCAACAAAGATACCAAGAGGGGCAGAGAGGATTGACGCGCGCGGGAAGTATGTCATTCCTGGTCTCGCCGACATGCACAATCATCTCGATGATGGCACTTTCAATCCGCGTCCAGACCAATCCGATTACCAAAGAAATCTCAAAGTGATGCTCGGCTGGGGCTTCACGTCAATCTTTGCTCCTGGGCTTTCCGACCTGAAAACTTTCACTGAGCTCAAGCGTTTGGCAGCCGACGACAGGGTTTCCTATCCACACTTTTTTGCCGTTGCCCGTCAATTTGGAGCGAAAGGCGGCCATGGTTCATTTCAAGGTGGTTACACTCCAGACACACCGGGTGAAGCTCGCTTAGCCGTGCGTGAGCTCAAAGCCACGGGCGTTGATGCAGTGAAACTGGTCTACAGTGATTTGACCTATGTATCGAAGCAACCCTGGCCGATGCTCAAAGCCGAGGTGATGGCGGCAATCATCGACGAAGCGCACAAGAATGGATTGAAGGCTTATGTCCACGCGCCGCTTTTGAAGTATGCCAAAGAAGTGTTGCGGAGCGGCGCTGACGGGCTCGTGCATGGCATCCTTTCAGATCCCGTTGACGAAGAGTTCATCTCTTTGATGAAGAAGAATAATGCTGTCTACATCCCGACTCAGGCCATCTTCGAATCAGTGGCTGACCTGGGCGGATGGGCGGCACGCGCGGTTACCCTGGATGAGCAAGGACTAATCCCGAAAGAAGTTTACGACGTTGGGTTGAATCCGGCTACTGCCAAGCAGTGGGAGGAAAAATGGAACAATCTCAACTACATGAGAGAGCGACTCCCACATTTGCGATCTAACACGAAGAAGGTCTGGGATGCGGGCATCCTCGTCGTCGCGGGTTCGGACACGGGTAATTCGGGTTCTGGGGTGCTGCTGGGCTTGGCCAGCCGGTTAGAACTGCTGCTGATGGTCGAAGCAGGATTAAAGCCGCAACAAGTAATCCAAGCTGCCACCATTAATGCGGCTCGAATGACGGGTCGCGACAAGGAAATGGGCTCAATTGCGGCAGGCAAGCTGGCCGATCTGTTGATCCTTGACGCAAATCCGCTAGCTGACATTCGCAATGTGCGCCGTATCCACAGGATCGTCAAGGGCGGGATGATCTACGACCCGGCGGAGTTGCTAGCCACCACAAAGTAAATTGACCTCAAGCTCGTTTAATGACTTAGACGCTAATGCAGTGTCGAAGCGAGCCCGGGTGGCGTCTCAGGAAGCTGGTGAAAACGGGCCCTTAGCCTGGACTCGATGGACCTGAAAGAACGGCGGGTGTTGGT
>DATEUF010000221.1:0-11018 GCA_035283325.1 Pyrinomonadaceae bacterium
TTTATGCCTCTCAACTGATTCAATTCATTTGTGCGACCGTCGTGAAAGTTCTTAAGGGCTTGAGTTAAGTAGCCCCGGGGAATCGCACCCCGAGGCGCATCATTCGAGATGGCCGGACTGAAACTACAAAAGACCTTTCCCCTCCGACCGTACGCTTTCCTGGGGCGAAACGTGAACCCCAGAAAGTCGAACTTCTCATTAGAGTGAGTCTCTTGCCGATTGGCATCCTTGCAGTAGGCAATTTTCGTCTTCTCCGGATGTAGCTCCAATCCACACTGCTTCAACCGTGCCGCTATTTTGGCAACCACCAAGTTCGCCTCACTCTCTGTTCTGCAATGGACGATGATATCGTCCGCGTAGCGCTCGAACGGCAGATGAAACCATTCCCTCTCATCCACCGGTCGGCCCCGTAATGCAGAAACAGATTTGCCAGCAGGGGGCTTATGACTCCTCCTTGCGGAGTGCCACGGTCACGCTTCCGTAAGTGGCCGGCTTCATCTTGTGCTGGTGCTTTCAACCAGCGTTCGATGTAGAGCACCACCCACTTCTCTTTCGCGTGTTTCTTAACCGCTCGCATCATCAGATCATGATCGAGATTGTCGAAGAAGCCTTTGATGTCCAGGTCACAGACCCAGTCGTAGTCCCAGCACATCTGCCGAGCACGTCCCACTGCACCCAACGCCGACTTCTTCGGGCGATACCCAAAGGACTCGGGCAGAAAGAGTGGGTCCACCACTGCTTCCAATCGATTCTTTCCGACCATTTGTGCTATTCGATCTGATACCGTCGGTATCCCCAGCGTTCTTTCCCGGCCTTTTGCTTTCGGTATTTTTACCGTCAGCACTGGCGGCGGAAAGTAGCTGCCTGATGACATCCGATTCCAGATTTTGTAAAGGTTCTTCTTCAAGTCCTTTTCAAACTCCTTGATCGTTTGGGCATCAAGTCCTGCTGCTCCCTTATTGCTCTTCACCTTGAGATAAGCTTCCCAGACTTCCCATCGGGAAATACAGAATGGTTTTGCTTCATCCTTCGGGCTCCTCCCCCGACTTGTCGGGGTTGGCCCAACTGACTTAGCCTCACTACACGCAACCCCCTTCGCTCCATCCGCTTTCACGAACTTCATCACTACTACAGGGTGCTCCGTCACTTGGTGTCGCATCCGTACTCTCGCCCTCGTGGTTCAGACCACTTGTGGCTTCTCCGTTAGCATCGACACCGAAGTTTCCCACGTTCTGCGTAATCGCCTCACCCAAGCTCAGGCCACCTATATGCCGGATACCGTTCCGCCCGTAAACAGGTTCCGTCGGAACTCATCCCGCAGCCTTTTAACAAACCGCGGTTTTGATATCGTCTAGTTCTTTTCGACATGAGAAGCGGTGATTCACTTTCGTTCCTCTTCCTGGGTGTCACTTGACTCGATTTACTTCCGAGCCTTTTCCTTCTCTGCTCACTACCACAGCTTTTGCCTGCAGCAGCGGAAGGTAGTTTGAAACCTCCTCCTGTAAGACGGTTTCGAGGGGCCTCTCCCTCATCGATTACGCAGCACGCAAACGAGTCGTCTGTCGTCGACTCGTTTGCTCGTGGCGCACTCAAAATACCAACTTTACTGCGAATTGAGTTGAACGGGGACCTCCAACCTGATAGAGCGGGCTGAATCCTCCACCGGCCCCGCCACTACCTAAGCCCTGACCAAGCATTAATGTTGATTGCCCGAAGAAAGGATCTGTGAGGACACCTCTTGGATCTGCAAAATTAGGATGATTGAATATATTGAATAACTCTGCTCTGAATTGCAGTTTAAGGCGATCCGTCAAATTGAACTCACGACGCAGCGCAACATCCACTTGCGAAATAGAAAAGCCGCGTAACGCATTGCGCCCGAGTGTGCCTTGACGGCCGACAGGCGGGACGGCGAACGCCGCTCTGTTGATCCGCCTTCCACCCGCTACCGCCGGGTCGTCAATGTACAGCGGAACTCCTAGAATGAGATCAGGGCGCGATACACTTAAAGAACCTAACGAACCCACGCCGAACGGATCTGTTCCTGTAACGACGTTCACTGGAGTGGCAGAGCGAGCAACAACGATTGTATCGACCGACCAATTTCGCAGCAGTGCAGCGCCAACAGAACGAATTGTTGGGTCAGGTATATTATAAGTCACCGCAGCCGTGAACGAGTGGCGCACATCAAAGTTAGAAGGGCCCCGCTCCTGTCTGATATTAATCAGGTTGAGAGGTAAATTGTTGCCTGAGGAGTCATCAGAAGCGGTGTCGAGCGATTTGGACCAAGTGTACGACGCGAAGGCTTGCAGACCTCGCGAGAGACGGCGATTGTATCGAAGTTGCAGCGCGTGATAGTCGGAGGTAGCGGAGTTACTCGTTGCGAGTACGAGAGTGAAGTTAGGGTTCGGATTCTGTAATCTACCTTCTCGCAGAAGACGACGACCTAATGCACCTACGTATGAGGCCGAAACAGATTGGTTAGAACCGAGTGATTGCTCCACCGCCACGTTCCACTGGATCGTGTATGGCAGCTTAAGATTGGGGTCGAAGGCGTAAATAGTGCCGAACGGCGGATTAAAGTTGAAAGGGGGTGGCGCTGCCTGAGCAGGAGTTAGTGGGAATGGCACATTAAGGAGGATTACGTTTGTGAAGAACGGGAAACCGTCGGAAAGTGCGTTACCAGCCTGACCACTTCCAAGATCATAGAAGATGCCAAATCCACCGCGTAGCAAAGTCTCTTTACCTTGCCGCTGAGATAGCTGGTAGGCCATACCGATTCGGGGGGCGAAATTGTTGTGTGTAGCTTTCCAGAGTGGCGTACCTTTCGGCGCTAAGGCCAGCGTGGATGGATTATCCAGTCCCGTTACCGCGAACGGGTCATTCCCTTTGCGCTCAGAGGGTGGGGGGTTGTATTCCCATCGCAGACCATATGTTAACGTCATTCGGCGTGTGGCGTGCCACGTATCCTGCGCAAAAACAGAAAGATTCGTAAATAAGGAGAATCGTTCTCCCCGTTTATTGGTGATAAAGACCAGCGGCGCCCTCCCATTTAACGCATTAGCCACACCTAAGAATAAAGGGACCTGCTGATATTTGGCCGAGGTGAATGTGGGGGAGAGTCTGCGGTAATCAATTCCAAATTTGAATTGATGAGCACTTGTGGTAAGGGACAGGTTATTAACCAAGTTTAGCTGGCGCTGAATGTTACTGTCACCCTTACCTAAATTGAACGACGAGACTCCTGTGACCAGGAAAAAAATGTATAAGGAGTTTTCGCGCGAAAGAGACGAGGGAAAGAGGAGAGAGTCGGGTGGGGGAACACCACCCCCGAAATTGTCCATGATGAATGGAGTAGCCCCACTAGCTCTACTGTAATTGGTACGTAAATCATTGTTGATATGTGAGCTGATGGCCCAGTTAGCACTTGCTGTTAGAGTCTGGGTGTTCGATAGAAATTGCCGCACAGTATTTAAGCTGGCCCCCGAAGCGCCCCGTTGCTCAGTTTCAGAAGGAGCATAGTTGTATCTTCCAAATAAAGTCAGCTTAGTGCTCACAGCGTGATCCACCCTTATGCTTGTCGCGTTCAAAGTTGAAGGGTCCGAGTAACTGCCGTTGAACTCTACTAATCCGTTTCCTAGATCCCTACCGTTTGGGATAGGGAACGCATTTAAGAATGGCTGAATCTGCTGAGGCGCGTTTTGTCGAACCGCCATCGAGGGGACTGCCGTGATCTTTGTTTGCGGCTGGCGCAGCCGTAGTCCTTCGTAGGAGAAGAAGAAGAACGTTCTGTTCTTAATGACGGGGCCTCCGAATACACCGCCGAAATCATTCTGTCGTAGCGCTGGTCTCTTCAATCCACGACTGTTAGCGAACCAATTATTAGCATCCAAAACATCATTGCGAAGATATTCGAACAAAGTGCCGTGAAGGTCATTGGTCCCAGAGCGCGTGATAATTGACACCTGGGCTCCGGGTGTACGACCGAATTCAGGCGCATAGGTTGATGTTTGAATCTTAAACTCTTGCAGGGCGTCAACAGAAACAAGGTTATTAGTTCCTCCAAATGCAGTAAGCGCAGGTAAAGAGCCTCCACCTGATTGCTGAAGGCCAGCAAACGCGTTAACACCAAAGTTAGCACTAACACCATCCACGGTGAAGTAGTTGGCATCTGCACGCTGACCATTAACACTGAACTGTCCCGATTCAAGATAACTCGTCTTAGTTAGAATAACTCCTGGGGTCAGAGCGATTAAAGACTGGAAACTCCTACCATTGAGCGGCAGGTTCCCGACGAACTGGCGATCAACTACCGTTCCCACCGCCGGAGATTCGTTAATCAGCGGCGCATCGCTCTTCACATCGACAGTCGCACCCACAGGACCCACCTTCAATTCAATCTGCAGCGACTTCTGATCGCCAACATTTAGCACGACGTTTCTAATCTCAACAGGGGTGAAGCCGTCGCGACGCGCAGTAAGCGTGTATGTGCCTGGAGGTAATAGCGGAATCGTGAAGGAACCAGCATCGCTGCTTGTCGCCTGGCGCTCAAAGGAAGTGCCGGTGTTCTGGATTGTGATATTGACCCCGGGAATTACTGCGCCGTTCTGATCCTCAACTGTGCCGCTTATTGTCGCGGTAGCGCTTTGCGCGCGAACAGTGAGCAGTGCGCAGTGAGCAGTGAGCAGTAAGATCACCGATAACACGCAACACCGAGTGACGAAAGAGCGGGGGTAGCAACGAATCATGACGCAATTCCTCCTGGAGCGAAGTCAAAGTTAGTAGCGATCAGAACTAGATCCGGTAAAAGCAGGTCCTGTATTCAGCGCGCAGCCTGGATTCGGGCGGCTAACACTTCAGCACTTCTCAATGATTGCCAGAATTGCTGAGTCTTCACGTGCGCCGCCGAATGGTCCTGGGTAGAGAGCGCGAAGGACTGCCGGACGTCCTCGTCACACGCCACACTTAAGTCATAAAGGCGGCGCACGGCCTCTTGAATCTCCGCGTCGCCGCTGCTCGTGGGACCACCGGCCGACTCCCCAGGCAAGGCGGGAAAGACCTGTTCCAACTCGCGACGCAAGGCTTGGATTTCACGTTGAAAATCGCGCGCGTGCTCCTGAAGCAAACCAGTCCAGCGAAGGCGGTCGGCTTCGGGTAGTGTCCGCAGATCAGCGAGCGAGAATCTTTCCGCAAGCTGCTTCAGCGCTAATGCGTGGCGGCGCGCCTGACGCGAGCGCGCCATCACTCGATCCGCATACCGTCGCGCTTCGTCATCCGAATACTTCTTTTTTAGGTCAGAGTAAACAGGGCTGGTTCCTTCAGTTGCTTCGACGCGCTCGACCGTTACGTTGCTGGGGCTTTTGGGACGCTCCCGTTGCGCCGCCTGGGCTACCGTCTCAACCTCGATGCGCACCGCCGGATTATTACGAACCGTCGCCAGCGCACGTATCAGTTCTGATTTTCTTTCTTCGGTCTCGACAAGCCCTGAGACAAGGAGCTTGCCTTCCGGCGTGCGCGTTACGCTCAACTGCTCTCCCATGAAAGCATTTGCCTGATTGAGTAGTTGCAGCACTTCTACTTCAAGCGCAGGCGTAGCCATCACCGGCGCCATATGCAGAGAGACAGGCGCTGCAGCAGCATTTTCGGGTTTCGAGTTTCTGGTTTCCGGCGGGATTGATCCAAGCAATTCCGGTTCGGGCTCGAACATCGCGGGCGCCACCGCATCGTTGGGCCTTCGCTCAAACGATGTCTCAATAATCCGGTAAGCACGAACCTCCGAATCTTGTTGGACCAACAGAATCTGTTCGACGGCATGCAAATCATCTCGACTCAGGACGAGTTGGGCCTGTATTAGCTTCTGAGGCGCGGCACCACCCGAACTATCAAAGCTAAGGACGTAGTGGTTCGCTCGCTCTTCAAGCCGCACGTTTTGGGTCTGCCCAACAAGCACGGCGAAATCTCTAGCTGAAGGTGATAGCTGCCAGACGTTATCGATGCTCAACGGCGCTGAGACCGGGGCCGTAGATCTGAGTTGCGGTCGCGCGCCGTGGTTGTAAAGCGTGGTGACATTGTCCGCCCTGGTCCATTCGCCCGCGAGCAATCGACCTCGTTCATCGTAGAGGCGCCGCGCCGTTACACCTTTGGCCGCACTCTGCCAGACTTCGACGCGTTGGCGCGCGATCACGTCACCTTCAATCGAGCTGCGCCGCTCTTCGATCTGCAAAGTGCGATGCGTTGCTGTCGATGTGTTGGCGGCCGCATTCTCTTCGGTGATTGTCGCCCGCTGCAACAGATCGCCAGCGGTAACAGGAGCGATCGGTGCTCTGCGCAGTACGATCAAGAGCGTCGCCAATAGCACCACAGCGAAAACGGCGGTGATTGTGCCAGGCCGAAGCCAGGACTGAACGGGGAAGATTCTGCGCAACTGCTGACGCAGAGCAGATATGCCAAAGCCTCGATCAGGAAACACCCGCCGCGGTTCGGGGACGATGCCGTCTGACCCCTCATCGTTAGTTCGCCTCTCACCGTCACTCGCATCGAGCATGCCGAGAACCGGATCGACCTTGCTGTCAACCAGCGCTTCCTGAAGATGCGCAACCAACGGATCACGATAGACGACCTTCAGCGTCGGCCATTGCGTGTCGAAGCTAACAGCGGTCTCAAGCGCTCGTCCTTCGCCGAACTCCACTTCCTCGCGCTGCTCAATCTCTCCATCAGTCGGCGGCGTTACGGTAAAGTGCGAGAGAAGAAGTCCCTGCTCGCTGAAGACCTCAACGAAGCTGATTTTCTCCTCAAGGTTGAGCTTCAAGGCCAGTTCGTTTACGGGCAATCCAACCTTTTGCCTGCTTACAAAGAAGCCGTTGACCGCGATGCGCAGCTCCTGCGGTCTGTGCTCAATCGTTTCACGTCGTCTGCGGCGTAGTCGTTTCTCGACCTCACCCAAACCGCCGCTGCCGCCGGAGGTTGCCGGTGGACCGCCACCGTCCGGTGGCGGCGTTTCAGAGTCTGTTGATTCCATTTGGTAGCGCTCTTTAAGTGGTGAGAGTCCGAGCAATTCGTTGACCATATCAAGACATTTAGGACAGCTAACAATGTGGGCCAAACGCTCGCGCTCGATCGTTTTGTCGCCTTCGTAAAGTTCCCGCAGACAATCAACGCTCAGGCAATTGCCGTGACGGGACGCAAAGATGATCTCGCACAGTTCAGGAATAATGTTCGTCGAATTAATCGCATTGGAATTCTGCGGAAGCCGCGCTACCTTGCTGGCATCGACGACTTTACGGCCGTCGATGACTTTCAGCGCGGTTGGGTCTTCGAGATAGAGGCGCGTTTCGCGGCGCGCGTTCAAGAGCCAAATTTCGACCGCCTGTCTCGTGGTGCGTAAGACGCTGGCGATCTCTGACGGAAAGTAAATATGGAAGAAACGAAGGATCAGGACGCTGGCCGCTTTGGAGGTCTCCTTCCGCCGCGAGGCGTACTCGCACACCCGTCTAAGATCATCGCGCGCCTGCAAACGTCTCTGCGGATCGACCAACCGAAGGCCCATCTGGGCCGTGTCATAATCAGAAATCGCGAGCCGCATGGTCGGCGACTGGGACGCTCGTCTTGCCTGTGATATGTGCAGATTCCGCAATGTCGCGTACAGGTAATCGTCAAGGTTCTCGATGGTTGAGAGATTGGGCTGCTTCAGAGTGAATTGAATAAAGGCGTCGTGGACCAGATCTTCGGCGGAGTGGCGTTGCCCTTCCGTAAGGCGTACCGCCCAACGAACCAAGCGCTCGTAGCGGGCCACAAAGAGATCGTCATGGCTGGCCGCCAAATCGCCGGGTTTGGGCACAGGTTTCAGCATTTTTTCGATTCTCACTAATAGAGACGCTTTTTCGAGGTAAAAACCTAAAGAGCAAATTGATCTTTTTTCAAAAAAGATCGATGCAACACGCTTTTCAACGATTTTAGCGCGTCGGACGAGTGTCTGCCGTCCGATCATTTTGCCATTTTTGTCCGATTCGGTTGGTCGTGAACCCCAGGGCTGGAAACGGAAAGAATCTGCACACTAACCACACTAACAATGAACGGTGCTGCAAGTGGCAAACTTCGCAGCCTCCGTACCGATCTGGTTTACGGCAATTTTGAGAGTACGATGCGGGTGGGCCACCCTTGGCCGTGCCCTAGACTAGTAACATTTAGGAAGGTTGGGGCGCTAACATGACCCAGACAGCGAAAGATCGATAGCCTTCTTGATGATTTGATAGCATTCGCACGCTACCATTTCTAATCCTTGTCGATCGAGAATTCGCAGTTGGCTGCGAGCGATCTCTATCAGTCCCATCCCTCGCAGAACAATTCCGGCTTCGCTGATGCGATTCCGGTGTCTATCGAGAATGATGCTTCGATCTTGCCCTGTCATAATTACGGTTGTAATCGATCAAGCCACACTTCTTCAGCTCGACGGGCTCCGTGCTGATGCGGTTGCGGTGCTTGCCGAGCATGATCGCCAGATGCTCTTGGGCCAGGCCAAGACTGTCAGACTGAAGACAGTCACTGGTCACCAGGAGCCAGCGGCAGGGTCTCTGACGGCAGGCTGTGGAAGGGCAGGCAGACCGTCGCCTTACACCAACGCCGTCTTTTAACACATGCGTGTAACGCAGTAGCAATTGTTGCAGCTTGCCGCCGCGGTTCAATTCGGCCAGCAGAGGCTCTCCTTCGACTCTCAGCGCTTCACCCCTGAGTCATTACCCGGCAAGGCGCAATCCTGATTTGAATATCAGGTCGTCTCCAATGAAGTCTTCGTTGCGACCATGCCAATATCGATTGTCTGACCTTCTTCGGTGATCGCCAGCAAGGAGGCCATACCGCTGTTGAGAAAGTAAGCGTGATGGATGGTCTCTCCTGCTTCATTGAGAATTCGACTCTTAAGCAATCGCACGGACTCTAGGTTTGGCTGGAGGCGCTCGTACTCATCGCGCGGCAGGGCGGTCAGCAAACGGTTGCCGATCGGGATGGAGGGTTCTTTCGAAGAGGACACAGCAGATGTTGAACGAGGATGTGCCCACATTAATGTTGATTCGTGCCGTCCTGAAACTAATTCGGCTTCTGCTCGGTTGGCTTCTTGTCTTTGGGCTTCGGTGAGAACTCGTCGAACCAGGCGAAGATGCGTTCCCACATGTCCCGAACGTTAGCTTCTGAGCTGATGACGTGACCCTCTCCCCAGTAGCGCACTAACTCGGCCCGCTTGCCCTGTCGATAAAGAGCCGTAAAGAATTCCTCAGCCTGTTGCATTGCATTTGAATCCATGTCGCCCTGAATGATCATGACCGGCGTTTGCACGCGGTCAACATAGAAAATCGGACTGTTTCGCAAGTATCTTCCCAGATCCTTCCAAGGGGGAGAGTCGAACCGCATGGTTTCTTCGATCCCCGCCCCGCCGAACGCCAGTTGGTAGTGTGGGTCTTCCGTATACCTATAGTCATCACCGAATTGACCGTATGCGCTGAGAAGGTCCACAAAAGCCGCCCCTGTAACTGCCGCCTTGAAGCGACTTGTTTGCGTGACCAGACCGTAAGTCCAAATCCACCCCAACTTTTGCCCATCATAAATAGGCGATCTGGATCGGCGATGCCGAGCGCCACTACCTTATCTACAGCAGGCAGAACGCCAGACGTCACTTTTAACATGAAGTCGTCCAGCTCGCTTTCAGGCTTCATCGGAATACTCGGAAATAGGATCGCATAACCACGGGCTGCCGGAATCTCCATGTTGTAGCTGGGTTCCCTTCCTGCGCCCAACGAGAACATTTGCCACGCCGTCGGCGGTGATGTTCCGAAGGTCAGCGTCGGGTAAACCCAAGTAATAAGCGGATACCTTTTACCTGGCTCGTAGAAAGGTGGTAGCAGCACCCAGCCATTCAGAGATTCGCCGTTCAAACTAGTGTATTCAATCCGTCTGTACGAACCGAGTTCAACTTCTTGCAAGAACTCGTTTGCGGCAAAAATCCGCAGCGGTGATGTGGCAGAGCGGTTTGCCAACCACAAGTTCAGACCGTCTTTACCATTGCTAGCGTACAGAAACGCGCCGCTCGTCGGCGATATGCTTTCCACTTCCATCTGACCGCCCAATAACCGTTTTGGCAGCGGCGTGAGATGCCCTGAGGTAAGATCAACAAGATATAGCCGCTGGTCATTACCCTCTTCGACGCTGACTGCAACCTGGTTGTATTTTGCATATGGGTCAGGTGCCTCAATCCTCGGAAGGTACGAACACTCAGGCCATACAATAGCCGAGATAGGCTCGGACGCCGACGTAATCTTCACAGGTGGCGCATCGACGCTGATGCGCCATAGCGTTCTCATAGCCAGCCCAACATAGGCATCTTGATCTGCCTGGTGCCACAACTTTGGTGGTGTACTCGGCATGCCGTCGGTCAATGCGCGCACAGAGCCATCTTCTGCTACGAGCCACCAATCTCGGCGGGCTTAGGCGCGCGAGCGCGCGCCCTCCATTCGGCGCGATGCATAAAGAATCCATCCCTGCTGCGTCCATTCAAGCTCCGGTGCCTGCCGAGGATCAGGATTCGGATTCAATGTTTCGATCGGGCTCACGCGTAGCGAGCGGCTCGCCATGAGAACTCGGACAAGCTGCGGCTTATCCGTCCCGCGCGGAAAAGCGACGAAGGCGAGTTCCTTGCCGTTCGGCGACCAGCGCACAGAAAAGGGGAGTAGGTCATAATGAGCTGCCTCGGGCGGTAATAGCGCAGGACCTCCTTGGGAGACCACCGAGAGGCTAAACCTTCCGGGAAGCCCGCCAGTCAGATACGGGAAAGGCTTGTCAGCCTGAGGTTGAAAGATCTCCCGCTGCTGGAGAAAGGCGACCATTTGACCACACCTGAAGCAAACAAGGGTATTGAGTGGAGAAGGCTGGAGCCTGGGCGAAGATCAGGGAACAATTTCGAGTGATGGAAAGAAAATGTCTGGCACGGGGAAGGATGCCCTCGGCGAATCACTGGGAATGTCCTACCAATG